>JADGHD010000085.1 GCA_019689615.1 Frankia sp.
CTCGGCCAGCACCGCACCGGCCGCGGCGGCCGCCGGGTTCGGCAGCGGCAGCACCCGGACGTCGACGCCGGCCGCGCGCAGCGCGGGCAGCTGGCGGGGGCCGGCGTCGGCGCAGCACACCGGCACCCGGCGGACGAGGTCCCAGGCCTGCGCGGTGAGCAGGCCCGGTGCCACCCGGGCGCTGGTGGCGAGCAGGGTGACCAGCGGCGGAGTGGGCGACGAGGTCATGGCCGCAGGCTAACCCGGTGGCGGATCAGCGGGCTCAGCCGGACAGCTGGGTGAGGTCCATCGTGGGCACCGGCGTCGGCGTGGTCGCGATCGACCCCGAGGTCCTGTCAGCCACCACGGACAGGTCGTCGACGCTCCAGACCCCGAACCGCGGGCTCACCGACACGCCCTCCCGGCGGGCGGCATCCTCCAGCAGCGGGTTCAGCTCGGCCTGGCGCGCGTCGGACTGCAGCAGGCGGGACAGGTACGGCCGCACCGCCTCGTACGACGGGGTGGCGCTGCCGATCGGGGTGGTCAGCACGTTGCACGCGTCCCGCACGTCGCCGGTGGCGCCGGTGCACAGCGAGCGCATGTCGTCGTAGGCGGTCAGCAGGTTGTCGTATGCCTTGCGGGTGTCGTCGTTGGAGGCGACCAGCCGGGGCGCCACCTCGTCGAGGATCCGCGACTCCAGCAGGTCCGCGCGGGCGATCTCCGGCAGGTCCTCGGGCGCCGTCCCGTTCGCGGCGAACGCCAGCCGCAGCGCCTCGATGCCGCCGTACTGGAACGACATCGCCTGCAGGGTGGCGTCGACCTCCTGGTCGGTGACGGTGATGCCGAGCCGGTCGGCCTCGGCCTCCAGCAGCTCCAGGCGCACCATCAGGCTCAGCGTGTTGAGCTGCAACGCCGAGCGGTCGATGGTCCTGGGCCACGTCAGCTGGTTGCCGAACAGCAGGCCGACGAAGGCGACCTGGTCCTCGGTCAGCGCCTCGGCGGCGGCCAGCCCGCGGTCGACCCGAGCGCTCAGCTCAGAGGTGTCGATGGTGGTGTCACCTACCTGGGCGGCCGCGCCGGCATGGTTGGAGCAGGCGGTGCCCACCACCGCGAGGAGGCCACACGCCGCGATCAGCAGACGAGGAAACTTCACGGGGCCCACGGTAACGCCCACCCATCCATCTGCGGAAATGCCCCCAAAGACCGACCGGCGAGCTAGCCGGCCTGGCCGCCGGCCGATGCCGCGGCCGGCGCCCAGTCGCCGAGGATGTCGTTGAGCAGCTCGGCGGCCCAGTCCAGCAGGGCCCGGTCGCGCAGGCCGGGCGAGCCGATCCGGCCGCTCTGCGTCGGCGCCGGGACCAGCACCGTCTTCGTCGCGGGCTTGTGGACGGCACCCCGGTAGAGCCGGGTGAGCCGCAGCGTCTGGCTCTCCCGCAGCTGCATCGGCGCGAACCGGATCTGCCGCCCGGCCACCGTGATCTCCGACAGGCCGAAGCCACGGGCGAGCACCCGCAGGGAGGCGACCGCGAGCAGGTTCTCCACCGGCTCCGGCGGGGCGCCGAACCGGTCGACGAGCTCGGCGCGCACCTCGTCGATGTCCTCCTGGGTCGCCGCGGCGGCCAGCCGCCGGTAGGCGTCCAGGCGCAGCCGCTCGCTGCCGATGTAGTCGTGCGGCAGGCTGGCGTTCACCGGGAGCTCGACCTTGACCTCGGGCAGCTCCTCCACCGGCTGGCCCTTGAAGTCGGCCACCGCCTCGCCGACCATCCGCACATACAGGTCGAACCCGACCGCCGCGATGTGCCCGGACTGCTCGCCGCCGAGCAGGTTGCCGGCGCCGCGGATCTCCAGGTCCTTCATCGCCACGGCCATGCCGGCGCCGAGGTGGGTGTGCTGGGCGATCGTGGCCAGCCGGTCGTGCGCGGTCTCGGTGAGCGGGCGGTCCGGCGGGTAGAGGAAGTACGCGTACGCCCGCTCCCGGCCACGGCCCACCCGGCCGCGAAGCTGGTGCAGCTGGGACAGGCCGAACCTGTCGGCCCGCTCGACGATCAGCGTGTTCGCGTTGGAGATGTCCAGCCCGGACTCGACGATCGTGGTGCAGACGAGGATGTCGTGCTTCTTCTCCCAGAAGGCGACCATGACCTTCTCGAGGACGTCCTCGTGCAGCTGGCCGTGGGCGGTGGCGATCCGGGCCTCGGGGACCAGCTCGCGCAGCCGGGCCGCGGCCTTGTCGATCGTCTCCACCCGGTTGTGGATGTAGAAGACCTGGCCCTCGCGCAGCAGCTCGCGCCGGATCGCGGCGGCCACCTGGCGCGGGTCGTACGGCCCGACCGAGGTGAGCACCGGGTGGCGCTCCTCCGGCGGGGTGTCGATCGTCGACAGCTCCCGGATCCCGGTGACCGCCATCTCCAGGGTGCGCGGGATCGGGGTGGCGCTCATCGTGAGCACGTCCACCGCCGTGCGCATCTTCTTCAGGTATTCCTTGTGCTCGACGCCGAACCGCTGCTCCTCGTCGACGATGACCAGGCCGAGGTCCTTGAACCTGGTCTCGTTGGACAGCAGCCGGTGCGTGCCGATGACGACGTCCACGCTGCCGTCGGCGAGCCCGGCGAGCACCGCCCTCTGCTCGGCCGGGGTGTTGAACCGGCTCATCGCCCTGACCACGACCGGGAACGCCGCGTAGCGCTCGGAGAACGTCTGGTAGTGCTGCTGGACCAGCAGCGTGGTCGGCACCAGCACGGCCACCTGCTTGCCGTCCTGCACCGCCTTGAACGCCGCCCGCACGGCGATCTCGGTCTTGCCGTAGCCGACGTCGCCGCAGATCACCCGGTCCATCGGGACCGGGCGCTCCATGTCCCGCTTGACCTCCTCGATCGCGGCGAGCTGGTCGGGGGTCTCCCGGAACGGGAACGCGTCCTCCAGCTCGCGCTGCCACGGGTTGTCCGGCGCGAACGGGTGCCCAGGCGAGGCCATCCGGGCGCTGTAGAGGCGGATCAGCTCGCCGGCGATCTCCCGGACCGCCCTGCGGGCCCGGCTCTTGCGCCTGGCCCAGTCGGCGCCGCCGATCCGGTCCAGGCTCGGCGCCTCGCCGCCGACGTAGCGGGTGACCTGCTCGAGCTGGTCGGTCGGCACGTACAGCCGGTCGCCGCGGGCGTACTCCAGCAGCAGGTACTCGCGGGTGGCTCCGGCGACCGTGCGGGTCACCATCTCCAGGTAGCGCCCGACCCCGTGCTGCTCGTGCACGACCAGGTCGCCTGGGGTGAGCGCGAGCGGGTCGATGCCCTTGCGCCGGCGGCTGGGCAGCCGGCGCATGTCCTTGGTGGTGACGCCGCGCGCCCCGGCCAGGTCGGTCTCTGTGAGCACGGCCAGCCGCAGCAGGCCGCTGACGAACCCGGTGGCGAGCTGTCCCTGGGTGACGGTGGCCACGGCCGGGGCCAGGTCGGCGTCCGCGGCCAGCCGGGCGCCCAGGTCGGCCTCGCGCAGCAGCTCGACCAGCCGCTGAGCCGGGCCCTGGCCCGCGGTCACCAGCAGCACCCGCCACGAGTCGTTCAGCCAGCCCTTGACGTCGGCGAGCAGGCGGGCGGTGTCGCCGTGGTACGTCGGCGCCGGGTGCAGGCTGGCCGCGACGGCGTCGTCCGGCACGTCGGCGTCCGGCGCGGCGACCGGTCCGGCGTCGGGGTCGTCGCCCTGGTCCTGGCCGGCGCCGCCGAGCTGGCTGACGCCCCACCAGGGCAGGCCGAGCTCGCCGGCCCTGGCCCGCACGTCGGCCAGCGTCCGGTAGGCGGCGGCGCCCAGGTCGATCGGGGCGGCCGAGCCGAGCGCGGCCGAGCTCCAGGACGCCGCCAGGAACTCCTGGCTGGTGCGGACCAGCTCGGCCGCCCGGGCGCGGATCCGTTCCGGGTCGCACAGCACCACCTGGCTGCCGGCCGGCAGCTCGTCCAGCAGCAGCACCAGGTTGTCGATCAGGACCGGGGCGAGCGCCTCCATCCCCTCGACCGGCACGCCCGCCGCGATCCTGTCGAGCATGTCGACCAGCTCGGGGTGCTCCTGCGCGAGCTGGGCGGCCCGCTGGCGGACCTCGGCGGTGAGCAGCAGCTCCCGGCACGGCGGGGCGAACAGCGCCACGCCCCCGGTGGCGCCGGGGATGGCGCGCTGGTCGGCCACCGAGAACGGCCGGATGTCCTCGACCTCGTCGCCGAAGAACTCGACCCGCAGCGGGTGCTCCTCGGTCGGCGGGAAGACGTCCAGGATGCCGCCGCGCACCGCGATCTCGCCGCGCCGCTCCACCAGGTCGACCCGGTGGTAGGCGATCTGGACCAGCCGCTCGACGACCTCCTCCAGCTCGACGGTGTCGCCGCGGCGCAGCAGCACCGGCTCCAGGTCGCCAAGCCCCGCCACCTGCGGCTGCAGCAGCGCCCGCACCGGCGCGACGACGACCGACAGCGGGCCGGCCGGGCCGCCGCCACCGGCCGTCGTCTCCGGGTGGGCCAGCCGGCGCAGCACCGCCAGCCGGCGGCCGACCGTGTCGGCGCGCGGGGACAGCCGCTCGTGCGGCAGCGTCTCCCAGCTCGGGTAGACGGCGACGGCCGCCGGGCCCAGCAGGTCGCCCAGCGACTCGGCGAGGTCCTCGGCCTCCCGCCCGGTCGCGGTCACCGCGAGCACCAGCCGGCCGGCCCTGGCCAGCGCGGCGGGGACGAACGGGCGCAGCCCGAGCGGGCCGGACAGGTCGACGGGCTCGACGGTGCCGGCCGGCCCGCCCGCCGCCTCGACGGCGGCCAGGGCGCGCAGGAGCGCCGGGTCACCGCCCCGCCGGGCGGTGAGCGCGTCGAGCAGCGGCGCGAGTGTCATCGGCTCCGTCTCGCCCTTTCGGTCTCGGATGAACCAGCCGGCGCCGGAGGACGGGGCAAGCGCCCGTGAGCGGGAGCGCGCGGCCGGTGGGCGGGGCGCGGCGGCCCCGTCAGGCTGCGGTCACGACCCGTTATGGCGTGGTTCCGTCATCCCGCCGTCACCGTGGCCTCGCCACGGCCGACTGGTCCCCCGTGGCTCCGCCATGGCCGTTGGCCCCGTGGCTTCGCCACGTTCCGTTGGTCCTCCGTGGCTTCGCCACGTTCCGTTGGTCCTCCGTGGCTTCGCCACGTTCCGTTGGTCCTCCGTGGCTTCGCCACGTTCCATAGTCGTGGTCCGTCCATGGTCGTGACGGGGCCAGTCGTCCTGACAGGTCCGTTGGTCCAGACGGGGCCGTTGGTCCTGACTGGTCGGACAGGTCCACTGGTCGTGGCGTCGCCGTGCCCAAGGTCAGGGTACGGGAGTCCACCGACAGCCCGCGCCCGTCGGGACGGCGCCTGCCCGGGCCGGCTGGGCCGGTTCGGGCCGGTTCGACGAGCGCGGCGCGCCGGGGGGACGTACAGTTTTCTGCCTGGTACCGGAACGGATCGCGCCGGTCATTCCTGACGTTAGGGTAGAGTTGTCCACAACGCGCCGTGGCCAGTCGACGCCACGCCAGTCCGAGTCGAGAGCCGGCCGCGCCGACCTCTACCAGATCGGGGATGTGGCCGAGCGCGTGGGCCTGTCGCTGCGCACCGTCCGGTACTACGAGGAAGCCGGCCTGCTCATGCCGGTCGGCCGGACCGCCGGCGGCTTCCGCCTTTACGACGACGACGCCGTCGACCGGCTGTTCCTGATCAAGAAGATGAAGCCGCTTGGCTTCACCCTCGAGGAGATGCGCTCCCTGCTGGAGCTGCGCGACGAGTTCTTCCGGCCGGACCTGCCCGCGGACGTCCGCGAGGAGCTGAGCGAGCGGCTGCGCACCTGGGTGGCGCTGGCCGAGCAGAAGCTCGCCGCGCTGCGCGAGCAGGTCGGCATCGCCGAGGCGTTCGTCGACGGCCTGCACCGCGACGCGGACCGCTCCCGCCGGGGCCAGGCCGGCTGAGGGGCCGGCGCGCCGCCGGGGCCAAACCGGCTGACGGGCCGGCGCGCCGGCCGGGGGCGCGGACCCGCTACCAGAGGCGGACGTACAGCTCGGCCGAGCGCGGGTGCTGGACCGGGTCGAACAGCGAGGACTCGATGTTGCCCGGGACCGCGTCGTTGAAGTACGCCTCGTACGCGAGGATGTCGGCGTTGCGGACGAACAGGTCGTGCATCTTCTGGATGTAGATCGGGTTGTCCCCGCCGCCACCGTGGTCGCCGACGACGCCCCACTCCGGCACCGAGAACAGCTTGTTGTGCTGGCGGGCAAAGCTGATCGCCCGGCACAGCCCGTCCTCGCCGTTGCACTGCCGGTCGAACGCGGCGGCGTCCGGGCTTGGCGGGAAGTGGTCGTAGGAGTCGACACCGATGACGTCGACGACGTCGTCACCCGGGTAGAGCGCGAACGCGTTGGGAACGCCGGGGACCTGGGTGTCGTGCGCGTTGAAGTTCCAGTCGATGCGGACGGCCGGGTCGGTCCGCTTGATGGCCAGCGCCGCGTTGCGGAAGCAGGCGATCCAGGCCTGCGGGTTGGAGGCCCGCCAGTCGTACCAGTCGCCGTTGAATTCCCAGCCGAGCCGGACGAACGTGTCCGGGCGTCCCATCCGCACGAGCCAGCGACCGAACTCCTCCCAGCGGGAGTTGTAGGCACCCGCCGCGCAGTCCTGCAGGTTACCCGGTTCCGAGCTGCCCTCACTGGCGGGCGGGAACAACGGCGCCGTAATCACCCATGTGCCGGGGAAGTTGCGGAACGTCTTGGTGTCGCTGCCGATCCACGGGTTGACGATCTCGCGCCAGGTCTTGCGTGCGGTGTAGGTCACGACCACGTCCACCGGGCGGCCGCGCCACTGCGCCCAGGCCTGCACCTGGCTGAGCGAGCCGGCCGACATGCCGCTCGGGAAGTCCTGGCTGGTGGCGGCCCGGGCGACCCGGGGAATGGCCGGCACGGCCGCCGGGGACTCGGTGGGCTGCGCGGTCGGCGACGGGGACGGGCTCTCGGCCGCCGGTGCGGTGGCGGCGGGATCCGTGGTCGGGGTGGCCGGCCTGTCGTTGGCGACGGCATCGGCCGAGCCGCCGGCGGAGCCCGGGATCACGGCCCAGAGCGTGAGCCCCAGCACCACGGCCACGCCACCGGCCACGGCGGGCAGCACCCGGCGCCGGAACCGGCTGCGCCCACCTGCCCACACGACGAGCCGGTCGAACCGCCGCCCCACCTCGTACCGGTAATAGCGCAGTTCATCCCTGGCGTGCGCCACGACCGAGCGGCGACCGCCGTCCTCGTCCACTGACCCTCACCCCCGCCGCCATGCGACGCGATGTCACCGCCGCTGCAATCCGGCGGCGGCGCCAAAAGGTACCGAAAGTTACTACATCGCCGAACTGTGAAGATGCGCGGGTCGGGTGAACGGTTGCGCGCGGACCAACTGCCCTGGCTACGCTCCGTGACAGCGGCAATCGCGCGGCGTCGGCGCCCGCGCGCCGGGCGTGCCCGCGCCGCATGGCGCGCCCGTCCGTTCCCGGCTCCCGCCCCACCTGCGCTGACCGCGAAGTTCCGTACGGTACGGTTGTCCCGGCATCCGGACGTCAGCGCACAGACCACGACGCGGGGCGACAGGTGACGCGGGACCACCGCGGGGATCCAGCGCGTGGATCACAGCGCTCCCGTCCCGGAAGACACGTCGATACCGACAGCTCACGACCGATGACGAGGCCGGCCGTTCGCCTCGGCACCGGCACGCCGCCGCGGGCGGCCACCGGCGACGGGCCCGGCCGGCGGGAGCGTCCCCGGGGCAACCCCCGGGTCATAACCTGGGAGATCAAACAGCCGTGACATCCACGAGGCCGACGTCCGCCGACGACGTGGCGCGCACAGTCCCCGGGGCGGCGGACATCCCGGTCGTCATCCTCTGCGGCGGCATGGGCACCCGGCTGCGCGAGGCCAGCGAGAAGCTGCCGAAGCCACTCGTCGACATCGGTGGCAAGCCGATCCTGTGGCACATCATGAAGACGTACGACCACTACGGCTTCCGGCGCTTCGTCCTGTGCCTCGGCTACAAGAGCGACATCATCAAGAACTACTTCCTGAACTACCGGCAGCAGGTGGCGGACTTCACGCTGCGGCTCGCCGACGACCACACCCCCGAGTTCCACAACGACGCCGGTGACGAGGACTGGGAGGTCACGTTCGCCGAGACCGGGCTGCTCACCGGCACCGGCGCCCGGGTGCGCCGGGTCCGCGAGTACCTGACCGGTCCGCGGTTCATGCTGACCTACGGCGACGGCGTCGGCGCGATCAACCTGGCGGCGCTGATGGAGGCGCACGAGCGGGGTGGCCGGATCGGCACCGTGACCGGCGTGCGCCCGTCCAGCCGTTACGGCGAGCTGGTGACCGAGGGCGACAGCGTGACGCTGTTCGCCGAGAAGCCGCCGCAGACCGGCTGGGTGAGCGGCGGCTACTTCGTCTTCGAGCGGGAGTTCGTCGACAAGTACATCGAGGACGACCCCGGGCTGATGCTGGAGCGCGCCCCGCTCCAGCAGCTCGCCCGGGACCGCCAGCTGACCCTCTACCCGCACGACGGGTTCTGGATGGGGATGGACACCTTCCGCGACTGGACCGAGCTCAACCAGCTCTGGGACGCCGGTACCGCGCCCTGGCGGGTCTGGGCTGACTGACGTGAGCGACGACGCTGAACTGGGCCAACGGCTGCATGGCCTGGTAGCGGCGCTGGCGGCGCCGGGCGCGGCGATGCGCAGCATCACCGGCGACGGCGTGCGCACGGCCCTGTCCATCGTCCGCAAGGCGCTCGAGGAGCCTGGGCCCGCGGTCCCGTTCGAGGTGCGCGAGGTGCCGTCGGGCACGCCGGTCCTCGACTGGACCGTGCCCAGGGAGTGGAACGTCCGGGCCGCCTACCTGGTCGGCCCGGGCGGCTCCCGGGTGGCCGACGTCGCCGACAACGCCCTGCACCTGCTCGGCTACAGCGTGCCGGTACGCACCAGGCTCACCCTCGACGAGCTGCGCCCGCACCTGTTCTCGATGCCGGACCGGCCGGACTGGATCCCTTACCGGACGTCGTACTGGAACGAGAACTGGGGCTTCTGCCTGGCCGACAACGCGCTGCGGGCGCTGCCGGACGGCGAGTACGAGGTGGTGATCGACACCACGCTCGACGACAACGGCTCGCTCACCTACGCCGAGGTCGTGCTGCCGGCCACCGAGCAGCCGCCCGGCGGTGGCGAGCCGGGCGAGTTCCTCATCACCACCCACACCTGCCACCCGGCGATGGCCAACGACAACGGCTCCGGGATCGCGGTTGCCACCGAGCTCGCCCGCCACCTGGCCGCGCTGCCCCGCCGCCGGTTCACCTACCGGATCCTGTTCATCCCGGGCACGATCGGCTCGATCACCTGGCTCGCCGGCAACCCGGACGTCATTCCGCGGATCCGTCACGGCCTGGTGCTCACCGGGCTCGGCGACCCCAGCGAGCCGACCTACAAGCGCAGCCGCCGCGGGAACGCCACCATCGACCGGGCGGCCGCCGCCGCGCTCGCGGAGACCGGCGAGCCGCACCGGATCGTCGACTTCTCCCCCTACGGCTACGACGAGCGGCAGTTCTGCTCACCCGGCTTCGACCTGCCGGTCGGCCGGTTCGGCCGCGGTCAGCACGGCGAGTACCCGCAGTACCACACCTCGGCCGACGACCTGTCGTTCGTCACGCCGGAGAGCCTCGCCGGCTCGTTCGCGATCGTCCGGCGGATCCTCGAGATCTGCGAGCGCGAGTCGGTCTGGCGCAACACCAGCCCCTACGGCGAGCCGCAGCTCGGCCGCCGCGGCCTGTACCGGGCGATCGGCGCGACCATGAACCGCCAGGCCGCGGAGATGGCCCTGCTCTGGGTGCTCAACCTGGCCGACGGCCGGCACAGCCTGCTCGACATCGCCGAGCGGGCGGCGCTGCCGTTCGCCAGCGTCGAGGCGGCCGTCGACGCGCTCGCCGGGGTTGGCCTGCTGGTCGAGGAGTCGGCCGGGGCCAGGAACGGAGGCCAGGCGTGAGCACCGTCTGGACGATCGTGCTCGCCGCCGGCGGCGGCACCCGGTTCGGCGGGCCGAAGCAGTTCGCCGACCTGGGCGGACGCCCGCTGGTCGAGCATCCCATGCTGGCGGCGGCGCCGGTCAGCGACGGCGTGGTGGTGGTCCTGCCGCCCGCCCTGCTCGACCGCTGGACACCGCCGGCCGACCTGCCGGCGCCGGTGGTGGTGACCGCTGGCGGCGCGACCCGGGCGCAGTCGGTCCGGGCCGGGCTCGCCGCCGTGCCCGCCTCGGCCGGCGTCATCGTGGTGACCGACGCGGCCCACCCATTGGCGAGCACCGCCCTCTACCAGTCCGTCGTGGACACGGTGCGCGGCGGTGCCGACGCGGCGGTGCCAGGCCTGCCGCTCACCGAGGTTGTCAAGGAGATCCGTCCGGCCACCGACGGCACGCTGGTGGCCGGCGCCTCCCTCGCCAGGGAGACGCACCGGCTGGTGCAGACCCCACACGCCTTCCGCGCCAGCCTGCTGCGAGCGGTGCACGCCGACGCAACGGAGGCGGTCGAGGACTCGGCGATGGTTGCGGACGCCGGGGCGGCGGTCGTCGTCGTCCCCGGTGAGCCGATGAACATTCACGTGACCACGCCGGAGGAACTCGCGATGGCGCGGCGCCTACTGGTTTCCGGGGCGTTCCCGGACTCCGTCGAAGGGGAGTTCGATGACCACGGTTCAGGTCGAGTCCACGCTGTCCGATGACGACCGCCGGGCGCGGCTGTTCGCTGGCGAGGTTTTCGTCTACGCGCCCAAGCCGAGCACGCTGGCGTTCGTCGAGTTCACCCGCGGCCTGGTCCGGGAGGCGTTCGGCGACCTCGACCCGGAGACCGCGCAGTACCACATGCCGGTCGAGGAGTACGCCGCCCTGCTCGCCGACCTCAAGCCGCGCTTCATCCACCACCCGCGCTGCAAGGAGCTGATCCGGGAGGTGCTGCGCGAGCACGGCGCGGACATCGAGAAGACCTACTTCGACGTCCCCCGGCTGCGCACCTCGACCAGTGACGACTACCTGACCACCGGGATCGCGTACGCGTTCCACCCGCACCGCGACACCTGGTACTCGGCCCCGCTCTGCCAGCTCAACTGGTGGATGCCGGTTTTCGACATCGTCCCGAACAACGGGCTCGCCTTCCACCCGAAGTACTGGGACAAGCCGGTCAGGAACGGGTCGGCGTCCTACAACTACTACGAGTGGAACGCGAAGAACCGCGCCTCCGCCGCGCAGCACATCGGCAAGGACACCCGGGTGCAGCCCAAGCCGGAGGAGGAGATCGAGCTCTTCCCGCAGACCCGGATCGTCGCGCCGTCGGGCGGCATGATGATCTTCTCGGCGCAGCACCTGCACTCGTCGGTGCCGAACGACAGCGGGCGCACCCGGTTCAGCATCGACTTCCGCACCGTGCACTACGACGACGTGGTCAACCGCGTCGGCGCCCCGAACGCCGACTCCGCCTGCACCGGCACCACCATGCGGGACTACCTGCGGGCGACCGACTTCTCCCGGCTGCCAGAGGACCTGTGCGCCAGCTACGACACCGTGCCCCCGCCGCCGGACGCCGTGCTGGTCTTCGGCGGGGCCTCATGACGGCACTCGCCGGGCGGACGGCCGTGGTCACCGGCGCGTCCAGCGGGATCGGCCGGGCGATCGCGCTGCGGCTGGTCACCGAGGGCGCGACGGTCACGGCCGTCGGCCGGGACAAGACCCGCCTGGACGAGCTGCCCGGCGCGCTGCCGCCCGGCGCGCCCGGGCGGATCATCCCGGCCCAGGTCGACCTGACCGACGACGAGGCCAGGGCGGCGCTGGTCGCCGACCTGTCGGCCGGGCCGCGGGTGGACGTCCTGGTGCACAGCGCCGGCAGCTACTTGGCCGGGCCGCACGCCCAGGCCCGGGTCGACGACCTGGACGCGCAGTACGCCGCCAACGTGCGGGCGCCGTACGCGCTCACCCAGCAGCTGCTGCCGATGCTGCGCGCCGGCGGCGGCGACCTCGTCGTCGTGAACTCCTCGCAGGGGGTGCGGGCGGCCGGCAACACCGGCCAGTTCGCGGCGACCCAGCACGCGCTGAAGGCCATCGCGGACAGCCTGCGCCAGGAGGTCAACGCGGACGGGGTGCGGGTGTGCAGCATCCACCTCGGCCGCACCGCGACCCCCCGCCAGGAGGCGATCTTCGCCGCCGAGGGCCGGCCATACCAGCCGGAGCTGCTCGTCCAGCCGTCCGACGTGGCCGACGTCGTGGTGACCGTCCTGACCCTGCCGCGCGGCGCCGAGGTCACCGAGATCCACCTGCGCCCGGCCCGCAAGAGCTACTGAGCGCGAAGCTACGCGCCGGCTGGTGGTGCCGCGCCACGTGCCACCACCAGCCGGGCCCGCCGCCGCGCCGCCGGGCCGCGCCGGGCCGGCCGCGCCGCCGCGCGCCCGGTCTCGTTGCGCGGGCGTGGGGTTGGTAACCCG
>JADGHD010000086.1 GCA_019689615.1 Frankia sp.
GCGGGGCCGGCTGCCCGCCGCCGTACTGCCCGGGCGGCGGGGTCGGCGGGGTCGGCGGGGCGCCGACGGTGCCGACGTTGAAGCCGTGCCCGTAGCCGCCGTAGTCGACGGCGCCGGTGGCGTAGCCGCCGGAGTAGCCGCCGGTGGGCGGGCCGAAGCCGTCGTCCGGTCCAGGTCGGCGGCCCGGGTCGCCGACCTGCGGGTAGTCCCGGCCGGCCGGCGCGCCGCCGCGGGCCTGGTTCGGATCACCCGCGTTGCCGTTCACGGGCGCGCCGACGTCGGCACCGGGGTAGCCGCCAGCCGGGTAGCCGGCGCCGCCCGCCGGCTGCCGCTGGTAGCTGTCCACGGCGGCGTACGGGCCGGTCGGCGCCGCCTGGGGAGGCGGCGGCATGCCCGTCGGCTGGCCGTGCTCGGTGCGCGCCGGCGGCGGCCAGGGCGGCGGCCCTCCCCAGGCATCGGCGGTGCCCCAGGCCCGCTCCCCGGTCCAGTCTGCGTCGGCCGTCGGCATGGCGACCGGCGGCCAGATCGGCACGGCGCGCGCGGTCACGTCCTCCGGCGTGCCGATCCCGTTCTCGGGATACGGCGATGTGTACCCCCCGGGCGGACGTCCGGTGGGCTCGGCGGCAGAGGACGACGTCATGGGTCCCGATTGTCGACCGTGGGGACATGTTGTGCGGAACCGCCCCAACTCATCCGTCGGGCGGCCACGGTCCCTGGTCCCGGCGACGTCCAGTCAATGCCAATTCGACAACCGGGTTTGCCACGCCTGGCCGACGGTGGGCAGTCGTCCGAAGACCGAATGCGAGTTCTTCGCCGGGCCCGAACACCGGATGGCCGGCACCGGACGACGGATTGTGCGCGGGCGGCGCCGCCGGGGTGGCGCTCGCCACGAGGCGGCCGCGAGGGCAGGGGTCAGGCCCGCGCCCCGGGACCGCCGGTCGAGGGCGACGGGATGTCCGGCGTGGGGACCGGCGGCGCCGTCCAGTAACGGCGCGGGCCGCTGTCGGCCCGCCGGGGCGGTGGGGCGAGCGTGATCTCGACGGCCAGCACGGTCAGCCCGCTGGGCGAGACGATCACGGGGTCGAGCTCGAGCCGGGCGACCTCCGGCAGGTCGTCGGCCAGCCGGGCCACCCGCAGCAGCAGCCGCCGCAGCGCCGGCACGTCGACCGGCTCGGCCCCGCCGTAGCCGGACAGCAGCGGCGCCGCCCGCACCGCCGCGACCAGCCGCTCGGCGTCCACGTCGGTCAGCGGCAGGATGTGGTGCGCGCGGTCGCCCAGCAGGTCCGTCGCCGGGCCGGCCAGCCCGAACGACACCAGCGGGCCGTAGCGCGGGTGCTCCTCGGAGCCGACCACCACCGGCACGCCGGCCGGCGCCATCCGCTGCACCACCAGCGGCACGTCCGGCCCGACCTGCCGGCGCAGCGAGTGCCAGGCCGCGGCCATCGCGGTGGCGTCGGCCAGGGCGATCCGCTGCCCGCCCAGCTCCGGGCGGTGCCGGTACGGCTCGGACCCGGCCTTGAGCACCGCCGGCCAGCCGAGCCGCCCGCCAGCGGCCACCGCCTCCTCTGCGCTGCCCACCCGCACGGACGGCTCGACGGTGATCCCGTAGCAGGTCAGCAGCGCCGCCGCGGTCCGCTCGTCCAGGCGGCCCTCCCGGCCGGCGACCAGCGCCCGCGCCTGGTCGGTGCGCGCGTCCGGCAGCGGGGGCACCACCCCGAGCGGCTCGTCCCGCCAGCGGGCGTAGCCGACCGCGCGGCGAAGCGCCGCCACCGCGCCTTCCGGCGCCGGGGCCGCCGGCCCGCGGCCGCGCCGGGCCGGGGGCGCGGCGCCGCGCCCGCCGGCCAGGACCGGGATGTCGAGCTGGTCCGCGGCCCGGGCGACCGCCTCGGCCAGCCGGCTGGTCGGCCTCGGCGGGAGCCGGACCACGGCCACGACCAGCGCGTCCGCGTGCTCGGCCGCGGCCAGCATGGCGTCGGCGAACTCCTCCGGCTCGCACTCCAGGTCCAGCAGCACCGGGCTGGGGCGCAGCCCCTCCGCCTCGGCCGCCTGGGTCATCAGCGTGACCAGCGCCCGCGAGTCTCCGACGACGCCCACCCGGTCGCCGCGCGGCAGCGGCTGGCTGGCCAGCAGCGACGCCACGTCGAACCCCTGGGAGACCCGGTCGACGGCGATCACGCCGGCCTGGCGCAGCAGCGCGAGGTCCAGCTCGGCCCGGGCGGAGCGGACGACCACCACCGGCGTGCGCCGGCCGACCCGGCGGGCCAGCCTGGCGAACTTGCGCGGGTTGCCGAAGGTCTCCAGGTGCAGCAGGGCGACGGCGGTCGCCGGGTCGTCCTCCCAGTACTGGAGCATGTCGTTGCCGCTGACGTCGACGCGGTCGCCGGCCGAGACGAACACCGACAGGCCAAGGCCGCGGCTCGCGGCGGCGTCCAGCAGCGCCGCGCCCAGCGGCCCGGACTGCGAGTAGCAGCCGATCCGTCCCGGCGGTGGCATCCGGGCGTTCAGCGACGCGTTCAGCCCGATGGCGGCGTTCTGGATGCCGAGGCTCGCCGGGCCGACCACGCGCATCCCGGCCGCGCGGGCCTCGCTGGCCAGCTCGGTCTCGGCCGCCGGGTCCCGCAGGTCGGTGAGCACCACCAGGCCGCGCACCCCGCGCCGGCCGCAGGCCGCGACCACCTCGGGGATCTCCGCCGGTGGCACGCACACCACGGCCAGGTCGACCGGGCCGGTGATGTCCTCGACGCTGGCGACCGCGGGCACCGAGGCCACCGCGCCCGAGCCGGCGGCAGCCACCGGGTTCACCGGGTAGATGGGGCCGTCGAAGCCGCCGTCCAGCAGGCAGCGCAGGGCCACGTTGCCGGGCGCCCCCGGCCGGCGGGACGCGCCGATCACGGCGACCGAGCGCGGGTGCAGCAGCCGGCCGATCGAGGCCGCCTCGGCCCGGTGCTCCCGGGCCCGCATCACCTCGACGGAGGTCTCGGTCGGGGCGATCTCGAACGACAGCCGCACCGCGCCGGAGTCCCACCGGCGGGACACGGTGTACCCGGCGTCCAGGAAGACCCGCAGCATCTGCTGGTTCTCGCCGAGGACCTCGGCCTCGAACCGGCGGATGCCGACCTCCCATGCCGCGGCCGCCAGGTGCTCCAACAGCACCGAGCCAAGCCCGCGGCCCTGGTGTGCGTCCTCGACCAGGAACGCCACCTCGGCCGACGGCGCCGGCCGCACCCGGCCGCCCTCGCCCGTGCCGTCGGCCGCGTCCCCAGCCGCGTCCCCGGCCTTCGGCTCCTGGGCCGGTACGCCCTCCCAGTGGGCGATCGCCACCATCTCCCCGCCGATCAGGGCGACCAGCGCCCCGCGCACCGACTGGTCCACCTCGGTGATCCGCCGAAGGTCCGCGGCGTTCGGGCGCCGGCGCATCCCGAAGTAACGCAGGTAGATCGTCCGGTCGGACAGCCGGTTCCAGAACGCCAGGAACCGCTCGGCGTCGCTGGGCAGGATCGGCCGGATGTGCGCGGTCCCGCCGTCGGCGAGGATCACGTCGGCCTCCCAGCCGGCCGGGTACCCGGCCGGGAGCTCGTCGCTCACCGGTCGACGAGGGGGTCGAGCCCGTGCAGGGGCAGGACCTGGCGGCGGGTGGCGGCGACGGCGCGGTCGAGCGGGTCGTCCGGGTCGCCATCGCCGGCGTCCCACGGGTGGTAGCGGACCGGGCCGGTGCCGTCGCCGAACGCCTGCGGCATCGCGGCCACCGCCGCCTCCTCGCCGCCCGGGCCGAGCGGGCGGGCGGTGGCCGCCGCGACCCGGCCGGGGGCCGCCGCCCGCCAGTCCCGCGGCAGCGGCGTCTGGACCGGCACCGGGGCGTGCGCGGCGATCGCCAGCAGGTGGGTCCACGCCCGGGGCACGACCGTGGCCAGCGCGTAGCCGCCACCGCCGCAGGCCAGCCAGCGCCCGCCGGCGACCTCGTGCGCCAGGTCGTGCAGGAGCTGGTACGACGCCCGCTGGCCGTCGACCGACAGCCGCAGGTCGGCCAGCGGGTCGCGGGCGTGGGTGTCGCAGCCGTGCTGGGTGACGATGATCTCCGGGCGGAACCGGCGCAGCAGGACCGGCACGACGCCGGAGAACGCCCGCAGCCAGCCGGCGTCGTCGGTGCCGGGCGGCAGGGCCACGTTGACCGAGGTGCCCTCGGCGTCCCCGGTGCCGACCTCCTCCGGGAAGCCGGTGCCCGGGAAGAGCGTGCGGCCGGACTGGTGCAGCGAGATCGTCAGCACCCGGGGGTCGTCGTAGAAGGCGGCCTGTACCCCGTCGCCGTGGTGCACGTCGACGTCGACGTAGGCCACCCGGCGGGCGCCGGCCGACAGCAGCCAGGCGATCGCCACCGCCGGGTCGTTGTAGACGCAGAACCCGCTGGCCGCGGTGCGCATCGCGTGGTGCAGGCCGCCGGCCAGCGCGACCGCGTGCTGGGCCGCGCCGGTCCACACCGCCCGCGCGGCGGCCAGCGTGCCCCCGGTGACCGCGGCGGCCGCCTCGTGCATCCGGGAGAAGACCGGGTTGTCCGAGGTGCCGAGCGCGAACATGGCCGCGAGCCGGGGGTTGGCGTCGCGCGGGCCGGCCGCGCCGGCGTGGCGCACCGCGCTGACGTAGGCGCGGTCGTGGACCAGCTCGATCAGCTCGTCCTCGGCCAGCGCCGCGGACACCGTGCGCACCCCCGGTGCCGCCAGCACCCCCGCCTGGGTCGCCAGGTCCATCGTCAGCGCCAGCCGCACCGGGTGCAGCGGGTGCTGCGGGCCGAAGTCGTAGCCGAGCATCTCCTCGTCCCAGACGACCAGCGTGCCCGTCCCGCCGCCCGGGCCAGGGCCCGTCGTCGGCTCCGGGCCGGGGCTGCCACTCGCGTTCATACGGCGACGGTAGCCCGAGCCCGGCCGCCGATCCGCGGATCGGTCCGGGCGTGGCCGCCATCCCGCACCCGGTCCTTCTGTCCCGAAACGACCGGTACCAGGCGCACGGGAGCGACCGTTGGCTAAGGTCACCTGACGTGGCTGGCTACGGAATCTCAGCAGATGGCGGCGGCGCGGCCGGTGCCACGGGAACAGGCCCTGCGGGCGTGCCGGTCGGCACCCTGCTCTGGGAACCCGCACCAGACCGGGTCAAGAACGCGGGCGTAACGCACTACCAGGAGTTTCTGCGCGCGGAGTACGGGCTGGCCATCGACAGCCCGCAGGACCTCTGGCGCTGGTCGGTGTCCGACCTGAACACGTTCTGGGACTCGATCTGGCGGTTCTGTGACGTGCGCGGCGTCCGGGGGGACGGCCCGGCGCTCGCCGACGCCAGGATGCCGGGCGCCGTCTGGTTCCCGGGCACCACCCTGAACTACGCCGAGAACGCGCTGCGGCGCCGCGGCCCGGAGCCGGCCGTGATCAGCGTCCGCGAGGACGCGGCCACCGCCGTGCTGTCCTGGGACGAACTGCGCCGCCAGGTCGCCAGGGCCGCCGCGGGGCTGCGCCGGCTGGGGGTGCACCGCGGCGACCGGGTGGCCGCCGTGCTGCCGAACTGCGCGCACGCCGTGATCGCGATGCTGGCGACCGCGAGCATCGGCGCGGTCTGGTCCTGCTGCTCGCCGGACTTCGGCCCGTCCGGGCTGGCCGACCGGTTCACCCAGATCTCGCCGAAGGTCCTGATCGCGGCCGACGGCTACAGCTACAACAGCACCCCCTACAGCGTCCTGGCCACGGTCGCCGAGCTGGCGCACATGCTGCCCGACCTGACCGCCACCGTCGTCGTGCCCTACCTGGCCGAGAACGTGGTCGAGATGACCGAGAGCCTCGGCCTGCCCGGGATGACCTGGTGGGACGAGCTGGTGTCCGGCCAGGAGGAGACGCCTCAGTTCGAGCCGATGCCGTTCGGCGCGCCGCTGTGGATCCTCTACTCGTCCGGCACGACCGGCCTGCCCAAGCCGATCGTGCAGGGGCACGGCGGCATCCTGCTGGAGCACCTGAAGCAGCTCGCGCTGCACCTCGACCTCGGCCCGGAGGACCGGTTCTGCTGGTTCACCACGACCGGCTGGATGATGTGGAACTTCCTGCTGTCCGGGCTGCTGGTCGGGTCGACGATCGTGCTCTACGACGGCAGCCCGGCCTTCCCCGACCTGTCCACCCTCTGGCGGCTGGTCGAGGCGCTCGGCCTGACCTGCCTTGGCGTCGCGGCGGCGTTCATCAGCACCTGCATGGACCGGGGACTGCGCCCGGGGGTCGTCGCCGACCTGCGGACGCTGCGCACGCTCGGCTCGACCGGCTCGCCGCTGTCCGTCGACGGCTACGACTGGGTCTACAACTCGGTCAAGCGGGACGTCATGCTCACCTCGATCAGCGGGGGCACCGACGTGTGCAGCGCGCTGGTGGCCGGCCTGCCGACGACGCCGGTCCGGGCCGGTGAGATCAGCCTGCGCTCGCTCGGCTGCGCGGTCGACGTGTTCGACGACGCAGGCAAGCCGGTTGTCGACCAGGTCGGCGAGCTGGTGGTGACCGCGCCGATGCCGTCGATGCCGCTGTTCCTGTGGGGCGACCGGGACGGGTCGCGGCTGCGGGACAGCTACTTCGGCACCTGGCCGGGGATCTGGCGGCACGGCGACTTCGCCCGGATCACCCCGTCCGGCGGCGTGGTGATCGAGGGACGCTCGGACGCGACGCTCAACCGCGGCGGGATCCGGCTGGGCACCGCGGAGTTCTACCGGGTGGTCGAGCGGATCCCCGGGATCGCCGACAGCCTGGTGGTGGACACCTCCGCCGGCCCGGGCAGCACCGGCGAGCTGCTGCTGTTCGTCGTGCCCAGCGAGCCGGGCGGGCTGACCGACAGCCTGATCGCGACCCTGCGGCGGGTGATCCGCAGCGAGCTGAGCCCGCGCCACGTGCCCGACCGGATCGTCGAGATCGCGGAGGTCCCGCGGACCCACACCGGAAAGAAGCTTGAGGTCCCGGTCAAGCGCCTGCTCGCCGGCGCCCCGCTGGAGAAGGCCGTGAGCCTGGCGGCGGTGGCCAACCCGCAGGCGCTGTCGCCGTTCGTCAGCTGACGCCACACTCGCCGGGCCAGGGCCGGGCCAGGGCCGGGCCCGGACAGCAGGAAGCCCCGCTCCGGATGGGAGCGGGGCCTTCTGCTGATGGACTGCCGCTCGGCGCCGACCCTGCCGGCAGCTGGCGCCGCGCGGCGCCGGACCGGCGTGGCGCCAGCTAGTCGAGGAACTCGCGCAGGCGGCCGGCGATCGCGGGCTTGCGCAGCTCACGCAGCGTGTCCCGCTCGATCTGCCGGATCCGCTCCCGGGTCAGCCCGAGGCGGTTGCCGACCTCGGCGAGGGTGTGCTGCTTGCCGTCGGCCAGGCCGAACCGCAGCCGCATCACCTCGCGCTCGCGCGGGTTCAGGCTCGCGAGCACGTTGTCGATCTCGTCCTGCATCGCGCCGTAGGAGGCGGCGTCAGCGGGCGAGGTCGCGTCCGCGTCCTCGATGAAGTCGCCGAGCACGGAGTCACCGTCGTCGCCGACGGCGGTCTCCAGGCTGACCGTGTCCTGCGCGTACCGGCGCAGCTCCACGACCTGCTCCAGCGGCATGTCCAGCTCGAGCGCGAGCTCCTCGTCGGTCGGCTCGCGGCCGAGGGTGGACACCAGCTGGCGCTGCAGCCGCGTGATCTTGTTGATCTGCTCGACCACGTGCACCGGGATGCGGATCGTGCGGGCCTGGTCGGCCAGCGCGCGGCCGATGGCCTGGCGGATCCACCAGGTCGCGTAGGTGGAGAACTTGTAGCCCTTGGCGTAGTCGAACTTCTCGACCGCGCGGATCAGGCCAAGGTTCCCCTCCTGCACGAGGTCGAGCAGCGTCATGCCGCGGCCGCTGTACTTCTTCGCGACCGAGACGACCAGCCGCAGGTTGGCGGACACCAGCTGCTGCTTGGCGGCCTCCCCCTCGCGGACCAGCGTCCGCAGGTCCCGGCACAGGTCGGGGTCGAGGTCGGGCTCGGTCTCGAGCTTGTGCTCGGCGAACAGGCCGGCCTCCACCCGCTTGGAAAGCTCGACCTCCTGGGCGGCGTTGAGCAGCGGCACCCGGCCGATCTCGCGCAGGTACATCCGCACGAGGTCGGCGGTGCCGGCGTGCTCGGCGCTCCCGCGACCGGACTCGACCGGCTCGGCCTCGGCCCGCTCGTCGTCCTCCTCCTCGTCGAGGACGTCGACGCCGGCGGCGGTCAGCCGGGAGACGAGCGCGGGCATCAGCTCGGTGCCGATGTCGGCGGCCTCGAGCGCCTCACGCAGCTCAGAGCGACTGAGCTCACCGGTCTCCCGCCCACGCGCGATCAGCTCGGCGACGGCGGAGACATCGAGGTCGTCGACGTCGTCGGTGACCGCGGTGAGGGTGCGGCTGGGAGAGGTACGGGCAGCAGGCGAGCGACGCGTACGACGCGCGCGAGCGCGCGGGGCGTCCTCGTGAAGTTCCAGAGCAGGCAGCGTCATCAGTGATAGATCCGAGAGTCGGTGATGCGGGTGGGTCGTCGTCCTTGCACGTGGGGGTAACGTCTGACGACGCGAAGCGATTCCCCGCGCAGGCACGGCTGGACGGCAGCGAACGCCGGGCCCACGTGGCAGTGTAGACCCTCTTCCTCGGGACGCTGAACCCGCTTGTCGCGAAGACTACTCGCCAGATCGGCCGCTGTGGCCGAAACGACCAACTAACTGGGAACTTCTTCGCGATCAGCGGAACCCCGTGACCAGGGCGATGGCGATGCGCATCTGGCCTGATACGCAAGGCACCGAAAGGCATCTCCGCGGGGTGCGCCCGCCGCTTCCTGACCTCCCCTCGACTCCGTTCCGGATACCCGGGAGCACCCCGGCCATGGTGTGACCCTTGCCACCCGACCGTGCACGTCCCAGTCGCGATCTGGCGTTGCCGGTCAGTTGCCGATTGGTTGCCGGAAGATTGCCCACTCCTTGCGGGCCCGCCAGGCCGGCGCGGCCCGGTCGCGGGCGTGGGTGACCGGCGCGCCCGCGCCCTTCGCCAGGGCTCGCCGACCGCCTGGGTCAGCAGGGCCCGCCGACTGCCCTGGGCCAGCGCGCAAGCGCCGCCGGCCGGCCGGGCCACGCTGCTGGCGGCCCGGCCGGTCACGGCGGGCTACTGGGCGCCGGCTGGCCTGTCGTCCTCGGTCGCCCGGCGCGCTGCCGGGATGCCGGGGACGCCGGTGCGGGCGGCGGAGCGGGCCGCCGTCTCCTGGATCTCCGGCAGGTCCGGCCGGGCCAGAAGGTCCACCAGCAGCGCCGCCGTCCAGGAGAAGCTGTTGCTGCCGGCGCCGCTGCCGTCCAGCGGCGAGTAGTACTCGAACATCTGCCCCGAGCTGCTGATCAGGTTCAGGATGCTCGCGCGCAGCTCGCGCGCCGCCTCGTGCCGGCCGTAGCGCTCCAGCCCGTCCGCGAGCAGCCAGTTGATGTTGATCCACACGGGGCCCTGCCAGTAGCAGCGCGGCAGGAAGGCCGGGGCGTCGGTGGGCACGCTCGCCACCCCGTAGCCGGGCCAGTAGCGCGGCGACGTCATCGCCTTGACCATCCCGTCGACGCGTTCCTCGGGAACGACGCCGGCATAGAGCGGAAGGAAGCCCGCGATGGTCTCGTGCCGCAGTAGCTTGCCGGTGCGGAAGTCCCGGCTGAAGTACGTCGACTGGGACCACAGCTGCTCCATCGCGGCCCGGCAACGACGCATCGACCGCGTGAGCCGCTTCGGCAGCGCCACCCCGACCTCGGCGGCGATCTCGGTGAGATGGTCGTTCGCCCGCACAAGGATCGCGTTGAACGCGACGTCCTCGACCAGCGGCACGTCGGTCTCGCGAATGCGGCGGAACTCGTATCCGCTGCGGCGCAGCTCGCGCACCACCCGGTACAGCGTGAACAGGTCCGCCGCGGTGAGCCGCTCCTCCGGCGGCACCTCCTTGGCGTCGCGGCGCAGCGCGTCCAGCGCCTCGGCGGTGCCCAGCCGGCGCAGCACCTTCACCCGGCGCGGGGTGAGCGGGAGCGTGGCCTCCATCCAGGGCGGGGTGTTGTCCATCCCCGACTCCCACGAGTGCACCAGCGTCACCAGGCCGTGGTCGTCCGGGTCGCGCTCGACGTGCAGGAACTCGTGGAACCGGATCAGGCCGGGCAGCAGCTCCCGGTAGAAGTCGGCCCGCTCGGACGGGGTGAGCATCTCCCCCACCCGGACCGCAGCCTCGGCGATCATTGGCGGCTGGGTGATCCCCGTCGTGTGCACGCCGGTGGCCGTCGTGACGTAGCGGTCGATCCGCCAGCGCTGCGGCCCGGCATGGTAGAAGTCGTCCGTTTCCGCGAAGATCACGTGCGGGATCATGCCGTTCGGCCACTGGCCGCGCAGCAACGAGAGCACCTCGGCTGCCGCGCGCGCCGGGTCGACATGCCGCAGCCCGATGGCGATGAAGCAGGAATCCCACAGCCACTGGTGCGGGTAGAGGGTCGGCGACGGCCGGGTGACCTCACCCAGGTCGTTGCTGCGCAGAACCGTGAGCGCGGTCTCGCGCAGTGCGGTCAGCTCGGGCGAAAGTGTATGTATAAGGGACATATCTGGCCGAAGGGTGGACGAAGACGTCCCCGCAGACGTCGGAACGGACATCGTGCGAGGGTACCGACGCCCTGTTACACGGCACGGGCCACCCGTGGGTCAGTCCGGGATCGGCGTTTCCCGACGTCGCCGGCTTGTCCAACAATTCGCCTTCACGACAGCGCCCGGTGGGCCCGCCGAGAGCCCGGCACTGCCGGGGACGCCGCGGGCGATGGCGCCGCCGCCGGAGACGCCGCGGGCGATGGCGCCGCCGCCGGGGACGCCGCGCGGGCCGGCACCCCCGGACCCGCCGCGGGCCCGCTTCGGGGCGGGCGGCCAGCCCGGCTGCCCCGCCGGCCCGGCCGCCTGCCCCGTCGGCCTACACCCGGCGCAGGACGGTGACGATGCGGCCGAGGATCGTGGCCTGCTCGCCGGGGATGTCGTCGAAGGCCGGGTTCTCCGGCTGCAGCCAGACCCGGTCGCCGCGGCGGCGGAAGCGCTTCACCGTCGCCTCGCCGTCGATCATCGCGGCGACGATGTCGCCGTTCTCCGCCACCGGCTGCTGGCGGACGACGACCAGGTCGCCGTCGCAGATGGCGGCGTTGATCATCGACTCGCCGACGACGCGGAGCAGGAACAGCGTGCCCTCACCGACGATCTCGCGCGGCAGCGGCAGCACGTCCTCGATCGCCTGCTCGGCCAGGATCGGGCCACCGGCGGCGATCCGCCCGACCAGCGGGACGTACGCCGTCGCCGCCGACGGGGCCTCGTCCTCGGCGGCGTCGGCGCCCATCGTGTGCACCCGCAGCGGCGCGACCTGGCCGCGGCCCGGGGTGCCCCGCCCGGCGACGGGTCGGCCACGGCGGGTGGGCCGGACCGGCCGCCCGTCCTCCGGCGCGACCACCTCGATCGCCCGCGGCCGGTTGGGATCGCGGCGCAGCAGGCCCTTCTCCTCGAGCATCCTGAGCTGGTGGGCGACGCTGCTGGTGCTGGTGAGCCCGACCGCCTCACCGATCTCGCGCACGCTCGGCGGGTACCCGCGCCGCTCGACCGCGTCGCGGATCACCTCGAGCACCCTGCGCTGCCGGGGGGTCAGCCCAGAGGCATCCGCCGGGCCGTCGGGAAAGTCCCGCACGGTGGCGCCGCTGCGGCCGTCGGCGGCACCGCGCGCACTTGCCCGGCGCGGTCCCCTGCCCTGCGTGGTCATGGCGTACCGTTCTCCTCGCTGGCCGTGGGCCGGACGAACTGGTCCGCGTCCCACCTGATCGCCATGACCGTAGTCCCACCGCGCGGAAATCTCAAACAGGCGTTCGAGCGTGTCCGGGTGTTCTGTCGGCTCTGTACGTGTAAGAATCGACCACAAGTTCGAACGCGGCCGGGCTCGGCGGCTCGTCGGCGCGGCCCGGCTCCCCTGGCACGCATCCAGCTGGCCACAGAGCTGGCACACATAGATCTGACACCGACAGAGCTGACACGCACAGATCTGGCACGCACTGAGCTCGCACGCATACCGCGCCGTCTGGCACGACCCGGCATACCCACCGCGCCGCACGGCACGGGCCGCTCCCGGTCCCGCGCGGCACGCCCTGGACCCGCCGCGCGGCTCATGAGGTCGTCCTTCCCGCCGGGCCCTGCCCCGTGCCCGGCACCGCACCGGCAGCGGCCACCCGCCGCGCCGGTCGGCTCCCCGTCGCGAAGTCGCCCCCCGGACCGAACCCGGGCCTCGCTGTCGCGCCACCCGCGACGGCATCCTCAGCCGAGGAGGTTGGCGTGGCAAACGCCGACGTGATCAGCTTTCCCGTCGCCGCGCGTCGGCGCGGTTCGAAGCCAACGGACCGGCGCATGCCATCGTCACCGCCCCCCGGCGGGAGCCCGCGCCCCCGGGC
>JADGHD010000087.1 GCA_019689615.1 Frankia sp.
GCCAGGGCCCGGCGGGGACGCGCTGGCCAGTAGCCGGCCGTCCATGCCGAGCAGGCGCGCCGGGCGGCCGGCGGCCCCGGCCAGCCGGGCGAGCAGCGCCGGCCACTCCGCCCCGTCGAGCGCGGCCGCGACCAGCTCGGCCTCGAGGGAGGCGAGGCCGTCGTCGGCGCCGGCCGGTCCCGGGCCGGCTGGCTCGGCGGTCATCCGGTCGGCGCGTGGCCGGGCTCTACGGCGACGACGACCAGCTGGCCGGGGAGGAACTGGCGGGTGGCCCAGGGCACCAGCCCGACCTCGGCCAGCCAGGCGTGCAGCGTCGGCAGCTCGACCACCTCGGCCTCGTAGGTGTTGGCCAGCAGGGTCAGCGCCATCGACTGGGGCAGGGCCTCGGCCAGGTCGCGGCCGGTCGGCGGGCTGGCCGGGCGGAAGTAGTCCGAGATGACGACGAAGCCGCCCGGGCGCAGCGCCCCGCGGGCCCGCAGCAGCAGCGCCTTGGCCAGGTCGGCCGACTGCAGGCCGATGACGTGCCCGATGGTGACCACGGCCGCCTCGCCGACCGGCAGCACCGCGTCCAGGTAGCTGCCGGCGACCACCTCCAGCCGGTCGGCCACCCCGTGCTCGGCCGCGGCGGCCTCGGCGAAGGGCGTGACCGACGGCAGGTCCAGGGCGATCCCGCGGGCGCGCGGCCAGGCCAGCAGCATCCCGATCGCCCACGGCGCCGCGCCCGCGCCGAGGTCCAACACCAGCGCGCCCGGGCCGGGGTCGGGCAGCAGCGCGGCGGTCGCCCTGGCCACCGCCTGCTGGGTGGGGGCGCTGGCGTTGGCCAGCCGGCCGTAGAACAGCCCGGCGTCGTCCTCGACCGACCGGGTCGGTCGGCCGCGGCGCAGCGTGGCCGACAGCTCCGGCCAGGCCGACGTCGGCCCGGGGGAGTAGCGCACCATGTCGACCATCGACAGCGGCGAGCCGCGCAGCAGGTACTGCCGCGCCGGCGGCGCCAGGTCGAACCGCCGGTCGCCCGCCGTCGTCAGCAGGCCGCAGGCGACCAGGTAGTCGAGCACCACGACCAGCCGGCTGGCGGCGACGCCGGTGGCGGCGGCGAGGTCGGACAGCCTCCGCGGGCCGTCCGCCAGCTCCTCGAACACGCCGAGGTCGAGCGCCGCCACCACCAGCCAGTAGCGGGTGTAGCCGGTGATGACCTCCCAGATGGGCAGCGCGGCCTCAGGTACGGGCACCAGCCCGTCCCGCTCCGCCGCCGTCAACCAGCTCTCGCTTCCCGCCCTCGGCCCTGACCTGGTCCACCGGCATCGTAAGTCCGGACAGACCGGTCAGCTGACGGCCGGGAAGTCACGCTTGCGGATCTTGCAGTGCACGCCCTTGACGTCGTCGACGACCTGGCTCACCGCGAAGTCCGCCGCGGCCGACAGGTAGGCCAGCGCGTTGGCCCGGCTCATGCCGACCTTCGTCGACAGGAAGCCGATCGCGGCCCGGGTGGCCTTGCGCATCGCCTCGTCGAGGTCGCGGTCCATCCCCAGCGGCAGCCAGTACTCGTCGGTCTCGCCGAACGGCTCGCGCAGCGCGCCGATGACCCGGTCGGCCTCGGCGCCCCGCAGCACGTCGAGCACCACGGTCGCGCGCAGCGGCGCCTCCAGCGCGGTCAGCGCCACCTCGCCGTCGCCCTGGGCGTAGTGCGGGTCGCCGACGTAGAACAGCCCGCCGTCGACCTGGACCGGGATGTAGAAGGTGCTTCCGGCGCCGAGCAGCGCCACGTCGACGTTGCCGCCGTGCGGGCCGGGCGGCACCGAGTGCACCGGCTCGGTGGTGCCCGGGGCGACGCCCATGATCCCCAAGAACGGCGCCAGCGGGAACACCGCCTCGGCGCCGGGCAGCCCCGGGTTGTCGAACGGCACGACGCCGTAGTCGACCCCGCCGGTGGTGCGGACCCGGGCGAACGTGCAGACCGCGCCGTAGCGCTCCGGGTGCTCGACGTCCGCGTCCGGGTAGGCGACCGTCTCCGGGAACTCCCCGGCCAGGCACCCGAGCCCGTGCCGGTTGCTGATCACGCCGAAGCCGGCCCGCAGCTCGAGCCCGACGACCCGCACCCGCAGCAGGTGCCCGGCCATGGCGCCGTCGATCTGGATGGGGCCGGTGACGACGTGCGGGCCGGCGTCCGGCCCGTGCTCGATGCCGGAGGCGGCGATCGCGGCCTGGTCGGCGGGCACCTCGTCGGCCGGCACCCCGTGCGCGCCGAAGAACGCGACCGGGTCGCGGCCCTGGTCTTCCATGATCCCCTCATGGCTGACCGTGTCGATGGTCACCGCGGTGCCGGGGGCGACCCGCAGCACCGGCTCGGACGCGGCGTTCGGCAGCCAGCCCCAGCGGACCGTCTCCGGGGTGGAGGCGAGGAAGGCGGTGCTGGTCGACGTGCTCAGAGCGGTCATGCGGCATCCTCACGGGCGGTCGCGGCGGGAACGGGGGCGGCGGTGACGGCTGGCGTGGCGGTGGCCGGCGTGGCCTGGCCGGCGCCGTCGGGCCAGTGCTCGGTGTAGCGGCGCACCAGCCACTGGTTGAACTGCTGCTGCGCCTCCTCAAGGTAGGAGTAGCGGCCGCGCGGGGCGAACCGGCTGCGCAGGCCGAGCTGGACGCTGGTGGTGGCCTGCACGTCCTGGGCGACGATCCCGTTCACGCCCGCCTCGGAGAGCTGGAACTTCTCCTCGAACAGCCGGTCGCGCAGCGCGTCCGGGTGGAACAGGTAGTTCACCTCGACCTCGATGTGGCCGGCGTCGACCGGGCGGACCAGGAAGTAGAACGCCTGGTCCGGGGCCACGCCCAGGCACAGCGTCGGCGGGATGAGCATGAACGCGGCCCGCTGGCGCTCCTCGGCGGTCAGTTTCGGGAAGATCGGCAGCAGCGCATGCTGTGTGGCGTTGAAGCCGCCGTCGGGGTGCAGGAAGGCGTTGGTCCTGGCGATCGCCGCGTCGTCCGGCGCGAAGGGCAGGAACGACGACCGGTTGCTCGGGCAGAAGTCGTGGACGCCGGCGTGCAGCCGGCTGGCGTGGTAGCCGTCGTTGAAGTTCTCGAACATCACCTTCCAGTTCCAGGGCAGGGAAGGGTTCGAGAACGACTTCCGCGAGACGCAGGACGGCAGCTCGAAGTTCGCGAGCAGCTCGTCGAGCTTGGCAAGCCGGGGCGCCAGCGGCGGCGGAGGGCTGTCGGCCCGCAGGCTGGTGAAGACGAAGCCCTGCCAGGTCTGCACCGGCAGCGAGGGCAGCCCGTGCTTCGACCGGTCGAAGTCCTCGGTGCGCTCCATCTCCCGGGCGCCGACGAGCCTGCCGTCGAGGCCGTAGGTCCAGTGGTGGTAGGGGCACTTGAACGCGCGGCAGTTGCCCGAGCCCTCGGAGACCAGCATCGCGCGGTGCTGGCAGACCGGGGACAGCACGCGGACCTTCCCGTCCTGGCCGCGGACGAGGGTGAGCCGTTCCCCGACGATGTCGATGTTGACGTAGTCCCCGGGGTTGGGGACGTCGGACTCGCGGCCGAGGCAGAGCCACTCGTTGCCGAAGACGGCCTCCTTCTCGAACGCGAAGAACTCCTCGTCGGTGTACACCGTGGCGGGGAGGGTCCTGGCCCGCGTGGTCGGGCGGACGGACTCGGTGAACGATTCCAGCAGCTGCTGGGTGAGAACCGTCATGACGACTTCCTGGTCGGCTGGGTAGGGACAGGCGGGCGGCGGGGGTGGGCGCCGCCGTCGGCGCCGCGGCCCGGCGCGCGGGCGGCGCGGCGGCGGGGTCAGTCGATGGGCCAGCGGGACTTCGCCGGCAGGCCGGACCGGGCGGTGATCGCCTCGCCGGCCGCCTGGGCCTCGGCGTAGAGGCGTTCCTCGTCGATCGAGGTGTGGTGGTAGTCGGCGACGACTCGCCGGCCGTCCACCCACACGCTGTGCACGCCCCGGCCGTCGGCCGACCAGACCAGCTGGTTGGCCACGTTGAGCAGCGGCCGCCACTCCGGCCGGTCGGTGTCGTGGGCGACGATGTCGGCCTTGTGGCCGACGGCCAGCGCGCCGACGCGGCCGGCCAGGTTCAGCCCGCGGGCCCCGCCGAGGGTGGCCATCTCGAACGCCTGCTCGGCCGGGAACATCGTCGGGTCGCGCCGCGCGTCCTTGAACAGCCCGGCGACCAGGTAGGTGGCCCGCATCAGGTCCGAGTAGTTGCTGGCGTTGTTGCCGTCGGTGCCGATCGCGACGTTGACGCCCCTGGCGGCCATCTCCGGGAACCGGCCGATCTGGGTCACCCCGTAGGACACCTTCAGCGCCGTGGTCGGGCAGTGCGCGACGGCGGTGCCGGTCTGCGCGAGCAGGTCGATCTCGTTGTCGTCCACGTGCACGGCGTGGGTGACGATCACGTTGTCGCCGAGCACGCCGAGGTCGGCGAGGTGCTCCAGGGGCCGGCGGCCGTAGGTGGCGACGAAGTGGTCCGGGTCGACGCCGGCCGGCGACATGTGGAAGGACAGGCCGGTGCCGCGCTCGGCGGCCAGCGCCGCCGCCGCCCGCCACAGCTCGTCGGTGCAGGTGGTGTGGCCGACCAGGATCGGCCAGGCGCCGAGGCGGCCGTCGGCGGCGCTGGCGTACCGGTCCAGCTCGTCGATCAGCCCCTTGATCGCCTCGTCGGTGCTCTGCCGGTAGACCTCAGGCTCCGGCGGGATGTCCCAGGTCCAGCGGCCGACCCGGCCGCGGATCCCGGTCTCGGCGAGCCCGTCGACCACCGCGTCCAGGAAGCGGATCGTGCCGGCCTCGAGGAACGTGGTGGTGCCGCTGCGCAGCATCTCCAGCGCGGCCAGCTGCGCGGACAGCCGCTCCTCCGGCTCGGTGTAGGTGGCGTAGAGCGGGCACAGCCAGGCGAAGACGTTCTCCTCGAACGGCGTGTCGTCGGGCACGTACCCGCGGGTCAGCGGCTCGCCCGTGATGTGGATGTGGGTGTTGACCAGGCCGGGCGTGAGCACGAACCGGCGGCCGTCGACGACCTCGGCCGCGGTGTGGGCGGCCAGCACGTCACCGGTGCGGCCGACGGCGACGATCGTGTCGCCGTCGATGGCGACCGCGCCGTCGCGGATGACCCGACGCCGCTCGTCCATCGTGACGACGACGGCCCCCGAGATGATCGTGTCGACGCGGCGCGGCGCTCCAGGCCGCTCGGCTGGCGAGTCGGCGGGCGGCGCGGGGAGGTCGGGCGGCATGGCTACTCCCAGCTGGTGGACAGGGTGACGGTGGAGCCGGGCGGCCGCGGCAGCGGGCCGGCGGCGGCGTGCCCGGCGGGGCGGCTGGCGGTGAGCACGGTCTGGCCGGGCAGCGGGTGGTGCGTCGCGCCCGGCTCCAGCCCGGCGTCGCGCATCCAGCCGTGCAGGTCGTCGACGCTGAACGCGCCCTGGCCGCCGGTGGTGGCCAGGATCGTCAGCGCCATCAGCAGGTCGGGGGTGGCCGCCGGGGTCGGCCGGTCGGGGCGCGGGTAGTCGGCCACGACCAGCACCCCGCCGGGCCGCAGCGTGGCCGCCGCCCGCGCGACCAGCTGGCGCGCGCCGGCCCGCGGCTCGGCCCGCAGCACGTGCCCGAGGACGACGACGTCGGCGGCCGCCTCGGGCAGTTCGACCTGGTGGTAGCTGCCGGCGAGCACGGTGAGCCGCCCGCCCGCCGAGGGGCTCGCGGCCGCGGCCTCCTCGGTGACGTGCGCGACCTCCGGCAGCTCGACGGCGAGCCCGCGGGCGGCCGGCCAGGCCTGCAGGAAGGCCAGCGCCCACGGGGCGGCGCCGGCGCCCAGGTCGACGACGAGCGGCTCGGGCCCGGCCGGGACCGGCAGCTCGCGCGCGATGGCCGTGGCCACGGCCCGCTGGACCGGCGCCGTGCCCCGGGCCAGCGCCGGGTAGAACGCGCCCGGGTCGTCCTCGACCCGCACTCGCGGCCCGCCCCGGCGCAGCGTGTCGGCCAGCTCCGGCCAGCGCTCGTGCGGCCCGGGCCCGGTGCGCACCAGCGTGGCCATCGACCGCCGGGCGCCGGCCAGCAGGTAGTGCGCGGCGACCGGCGCCAGCGCGTAGCCCCGCTCGGCGGCCCGGCCGGCGCCGCCCGCCGGCCCGCCCTCGTCGGGCGTGGTGAGGCCGGGCGTGGTGAGCAGGCCCATCGCGACGAGCGTGTCGGCGAGCAGGCCGACGCGGTGCGGGTCGGCCCCCAAGGCCTCGGCGAGGCCGGCGGCGTCGCGCGGCCCGTGGGCGAGCGCCTCGAACAGGCCGAGGTCGAGCGCCGCGACCACGGCCCAGTACCGCCGCACGCCGTGGATGAGCTCCCACACCGGCGCCGGTGCCGGTGGCTGCCCGTCCGGCGCCGACGCGCCCGGCGCCCCTGGTGGTGGCGGCGCCGCCCCGGAGGCTGGCGGTGGCTGGCTCATGCGGCCGGCCGCAGCAGGACCTTGCCGATGGCCTGCCGCTGCTCCATCCGGGCCTGCGCGGCGGCCGCCTCGGCGAGCTCGAACTCCCGGTCGACCGGCGTCACCAGGCCGCCGCGCCAGTAGCGCTCGAGCACCTCGGTGAACTCGCGGGCCGGGTACGGGTCGGAGCCGAGCAGCTTCAGGCCGAAGTGGAAGGCGTACTCCAGCGGGACGGTCGCGGTCGGGCCGGTGGTGTCGCCGACGAAGACCAGCCGGCCGCGCGGGGCCAGGCTGAACAGCGACGCCGGCCAGGTGGCCGGGCCGACGTGGTCGAGCACCATGTCGACGCCCCGCCCGACGGTGTGCTCCTTCACCGCCGCGACGATCTTCTCGTGCGGCGTGCCGGCGCCGGCCAGGACCAGGTGGTCGGCGCCGATCGATGCCGCGAACGCGAGCTTGTCGTCGGTGCTCGCGGTGGCGATGACGGTCGCGCCGAGCTGCCTGGCGAGCTGGATGGCAGCCAGGCTCACGCCGCTGGCGGCGGCGTGCACCAGCACCGTCTCGCCGGCCGCGAGCCCTCCGACCGGGCCGATCGCGTGCCAGGCCGTGGTCCACACGGTCGGCACCAGGGCCGCCTCGGCCAGCGGCACGTGGTCCGGGACGCGGTGCGCGTTCGTGGCCGGGACCCGCACGTACTCGGCGTAGCCACCGGGCGCGGTGGCGCCGATCACCTTCGTCCTCGGGCAGTACCCGTCGTCGCCGGCCTGGCAGACCGGGCACGTCCAGCAGGGCACGGCCGGGTTCACCACCACCCGGTCGCCCGGCCGGACGGTGCTCACCTCCTCGCCGACGGCGGCGACGGTGCCCGCGATGTCCATGCCGGCGATGTGCGGCAGCGAGAAGCCCGGGATCTTGGCCGGCCCGCGCCGCTGCATCACGTCGAGGTGGTTGAGCCCGCAGGCGGCGACCTCGATCACCACCTCGCCCGCTGCCGGCTCCGGGTCCGGGTGGGTCTCCACCCCGAGCACCTCCGGCCCGCCGAACCCGCGCTGTACGACCGCCCGCACCCCGCCTCCTGTACTTCGCGTCTGTCGAGGGCACCTGTGCCGGCGGCGCTGGCGGCTGGACAGACCGTAGGCCGGACGGGGAGGCAGGGCCGATGTGCCGGGCGCACAAACACCTCGGGCCGCCGCCGGGCCGGCGGGCCAACCACCGCCGTCCCGGCCCGGGGCCGTAGCACGGCGGTAACAGCGGCGTGGCCGCAGCCACCGGCAGGCGACGCCGGCGCCGCGGGAGGCCGTCGGCTTGTGGCCGGAGCACATAGGTGCGGGCGTCGTTGCTTCCTAGCATCCCGCCCATGACTGGCAGCCCCGGCACCTCGTACGCCCGGCGAGAGCCGGCCGACGCCCCCACGCGGCCCGCCGCGGACCTGCTGGTGACCGGCGCGGACGTGGTGACGATGGACACCGGCCGGCGCGTCATCGTCGACGGCGCGGTCGCCGTGCGCGGGCAGCTGATCGCGATGGTCGGGCCGGCGCGGGAGGTGCGGGCCGCCTTCCCGGGCACGCCCGAGCTGGACGCGACCGGGTGTGTGGTGACGCCGGGGCTGGTCGACGCCCACCAGCACACGACGGGAGACCCGCTGATCCGCAGCGCGATCCCGGACGACCTCGACTCCCGGGCGTCGATCTTCGACTGGGCCGTCCCGGTGCACGCGGCGCACGAGCCGGAGGACGACGAGGTCAGCGCGCTGCTGACCGCGGTGGAGGCGCTGCGGGCCGGCGTCACCACGATCGTCGAGCCGGGGACGGTCGCGCACCCGATGACGGTCGGCGCGGCGCTGCGCCGGGCCGGCATCCGGGCGACGCTCGGCACCTGGGGGTGGGACGTGCCGGGCCTGCCGTACGCGCTGCCGGTCGCGGAGGTCCTGGCCCGCCAGGAGGCGGTGGTGCGCGCCTTCCCGCCGGTCAGCGCCGGCGGGGACGGGCTGGTCACCGGCTGGGTGACGCTCGTCGGGCACGACCTGGCCAGCGACGAGCTGCTCACCGGGGCCGCCGCGCTGGCCGAGGAGCTCGACACCGGGCTCACCCTGCACCTGGCGCCGAGCGTCGACGACCGGCACGCCTACGCCCGGCGCAGCGGGCGGGGGCCGGCCGAGCACCTGGCGGCGTTCGGCGTGCTCGGCCCGCGGCTGCTGCTCGGCCACGCCGTCTGGATGTCCGAGCGCGAGATCGCCCTGCTGGCCGAGACCGGGACCGCCGTCGCCTGCTGCCCCTGGGCCTACCTGCGGCTGGGCCAGGGCCTGACCCGCGCCGGGCGGCACGTGCCGTTCCTGCGCGCGGGCGGGCGGCTGGCGCTCGGCTGCGACGCGCACAACGCGGGCGACCGGACCGACGTGCTCGCCGCCGCCCGACTGCTGGCCGGCCTGTCCCGGGACGCGCCGGTCGACGGCGCGACGCCGCTGCTGGCCGGGGAGGCGTTCGCGCTCGCCACGGTCGCCGGCGCGCAGGCCATCGGGCTGGGCGGGCTGACCGGCGCGCTGGTCGAGGGGATGCAGGCCGACCTCGTCGTGTTCCGCACCGACGACCCGGCGTGGGTGCCGCTCGGCGACCATGCCCGGCAGCTGGTCTGGAACGCCCCGACCCACACCGTGCGCGACGTGCTCGTCGCCGGCCGCCACGTCGTCCGCGACGGCCGGGTGACCACCGTGGACGAGGCCGGGCTGTGGGCGTGGGCGCGTGAGCGCGCCGCCGCGCTGCTCGCCCGCGCCGGCATCGCAATCCCCAGGTCCTGGCCGCTGGTCGCGCAGGCCTGACGACGCACGGCCGGGCGCCGCGGCCCGGCCATGCCCGAACCGGCGGGCAGCGGCGCCCGCCAGCCCCGCCGGAGCGCCGGCAGCCCCGGCGCGCCGCGGCGCCGGCAGCCCAGGCTGCCCGCACCGCCCGGCGGCGTCCGTGCGAACCCGTCAGGTGGGTTCGCGCTGTCCCCGGAAGACGCGCTGTCCCCGGAAGAAAGGAAACCGATGACTGCCCAGACCTCGGCAGTGCTGGAGCCGGTACGCGGCCCGTTCGTCTGGCGTGGCGACGAGCTGGCGCGTACCGACGAGTGGATCTACCGGCTGAGCGACGACGAGATCGCCGAGCTGGAGGAGACCGGGCGCCGGTTCGTCCGGGACGACCCGGATTTGCGGCTGGTCAGCGCGGCCGACTACCCGCTGCGGGTCTGCGCCGAGGCGGTCCGGACGGCGGGCGCCGACCTCGACACCGGCCGCGGCTTCGTGCTGCTGCGCGGCCTGCGGATGCAGGAGTACGACGACACCCTCGCCGCCGCGATCTTCTACGTGCTCGGGCTGCACCTCGGCGAGCCGATGCGGCAGAACCTGCTCGGCGACCTGATCGACCACATCGTCGGGGTGTCCGACCGGCGCTACACCGAGGGCGGCCTGCCCTCGCGGACCAGGGACCAGCTGCCGTTCCACTCCGACAGCGCGGACGCGGTCGCGCTGATGTGCCTGCGCCCACCGGCGTCCGGCGGCCAGTCCCGGCTGGTCAGCGGCGCCACGGTGTACAACGAGCTGCTCGCCCGGCGCCCGGACCTGGCGCCGCTGCTGTTCGAGCCGTGGCACTTCGACTGGCGCCGGCAGGACCCGGACGCCCCGGCCCACACCTACACCTCGCCGATCGTCAGCTGGGTCGACGGCGTGTTCAGCATGTACGCCGGCGCCGACATGATCGAGTCGGCGCACCGCTACCCCGGCGTCCCGCCGCTGACCGGGCCGCAGAGCGAGGCGCTCGCGCTGATCGACGAGATCACCTACGAGCCGGGGATCGCCCTGGACATGGACTTCCAGCCGGGCGACATCCAGTGGCTGCTGAACTACGCCGCCCTGCACTCCAGGACGGCCTTCGTCAACGGCGCCGACCGGGCGCACACCCGCCACCTGCTGCGGCTGTGGCTGCGCCGGGACGTGGGCCGGCCCCTGGTCCCGAACTTCGGCAAGCACGTGGTGGTCGCGGATCCGGACGCGCGGCGGCGCGGGCCCGGCGACGCCACCGGCCGGTTCCGCATCGCCGAGGCCGCCACCGTCCGCGAGCGCTGGGGCGACTGAGGCACGCCGGCCCGACGGCCCCGGCCCGCGCGGCCGGGGCCGTCGCCGCCTCCGGGACCGGCCGCCGCACCCGGCCTGCCGGCGGCCCGGCGGCCAGATGTCGGCCGTGTAGCGGACAGGAGATGCCCAGGTAACGACGGGGCCCCTGGCCAGGGCCGCTGCCCGCGGTTGGTGCCCAAGGCACATGGGGGGACGGCGCCGGCTCAACTAACGTGCACCGCAACCACCACCTCCTCCCCGGCCCAGCTCAAACCGGTCACCTGGCCCGGAGGAGGCGTCCTACAGCGTCGTAGGCCGCGACCTAGCAGGTCCTTTCAGCTCGGTTCCCGTTCGCGGAAGGTACGACGTGACAGTCAGGTCAACTCGCCCACGCCCACACAGGGCCGCCGTGGCCGGCGCCGTGGCCGCCCTGTCGGTCCTGCTGCTCGCCGCCTGCGGCGACAACTCCGCCAGCTCGGCCACCTCGGAGGAGTCCGGCCCGGCCGCCGCCGCGGGCAACCAGCCGGACGTCAACGGCGACGGCAAGGTCGTCATCGGCATCCTCAGCCCCGGCGACACCAACGACAACGGCTACTACGAGAGCTTCGTCGCCTCCGCGAAGGACTTCGCCGCCGAACAGGGCTGGGAGGTCATCACCCAGGACAAGCTCAACCCGGCCGACGCGGTCACGGCCGCCCGCAACATGTGCCGGCAGAACGTCGACCTCGTCGCCATCGGCGCCAGCGAGCTCAAGGACGCGATCCCGGTCGCGGCCGAGCCCGGCTGCGCCACGACCAACTGGTACGTCGCGGCCGGCCAGGGCGTCGAGCAGACGCCCTACATCGCCACCTCCCAGGACGACGCGAACGAGACCCTGCTGGCCGCCGGCTACGCGGCCGGCCTGCTGATGCAGGAGCGTGGCGTCACCAAGGCCGGCTACGTCACCGGCCCGGAGCTCGACTTCGCCGTCATCGCCTACAAGGCGTTCGTCGCCGGCGTGCGGCAGGTGATCCCCGACGCGGAGGTCGTCGCCACCTACACCGGTGACTTCGACGACTCGGCCAAGGGCCAGGAGGCCGCGCTGGCCCAGATCAACCAGGGCGTCGGGCTGCTCTACCCGTACCTGGGCGGCGCGACCGACGCCGCGGCCAAGGTCGCGACCGAGCACGGCGTGCCGTCGCTGACGCCCGGCACGGACCGCTGCGGCGACCCGAGCGCCGACTTCGCCATCTCGGTGATCTTCAGCCCGGGCGACTACTTCGCCGCGGCGCTGCAGGACTTCGCCGCCGGCAAGCTGACCATGGGCGAGACCCGGGTGTGGCACCTCGGCGTCGACCCGGTCCCGACCGTCAAGCTCTGCGACGGCACTCCCGAGCAGGTCGCCGCCGTCGAGGAGTTCATCACCAGGATCGGCTCGGGCGAGATCGTCCCGGCCGACGAGGTCGCCAAGCTGAGCTGACCGCGACCACCCACCGGAACAACGAAGGACTGATCGGCGGCCACGGATGACCGAGACCCGGCCCGACGCTGCCGCTCCCGTCCCCGCGGTCGAGCTCCGGGGGATCAGCAAGCGCTACGGCCAGGTCGTCGCCTGTGACGGCGTCGCCCTGGCCTGTATCTTAAACACATCA
>JADGHD010000088.1 GCA_019689615.1 Frankia sp.
CGGGCCGGGGCGCCGGCCCCCCGCGCGGGGCCCCCGCCGGGGGGGGGGGGGGGGGGGCCCCGCCGGGCCCCCGCGGCGCTCGGACCCGTTCAGACCAGCGCGCGCAGCTGCTCGTCCAGGTCCCGCACCGGCTGGCTGGACTGCCACGGCGAGAGCCGCTCACGGACCCGCTGGACCCGGGCCAGGCCCAGGGAGAAGTCGGTCTGGGCGACGATCGCCAGCGCGTCCGCGGCGAGCTGGCAGGCGGCGTCGATGTCGCGCCGCTGGACGTAGACCTCGGCCACGTCGCCGAGCAGCAGCGAGCGCTTCTTGGTCGCCGCCGGCCCGGCGGCCCGCAGCGCGTCGCTCGCCGCCAGGGATGCCGCCGCCGGCCGGCGCAGCCGCAGGTAGGTGGTCACCCGCAGGCCGTCGAGCCGGCCGCGGTCGAAGAAGCCGGTCCACACCCGCTCCTCGCGCCCGGCCCGGTCGAACGCGTCGCGGGCCCGGTCGAGCGCGGTCAGCGCCGCCCGGCTGTCGCCGCGGGTCGCCTGCTCCTCGGCCTCCCGGCCGGCGAGCCACGCGGCGGTCAGCCCGCTGGCCGCCGGGCCGGCCCGCCGCTGCGCCTCGGTGAGCAGGGCGCACGCCTGGTCCGGGCGGCCGGCGGCGCCCGGCTGGTAGCTCTCGTAGCCCAGCACGCACGCCCACAGCTCGTTGTCGTCGGCCTCCCGGGCGGCCTCGATCGCGACCCGGTAGTAGGAGAGGGCCGTCGTGGTGTCGCCCATGTCGAAGGCGAGCCAGCCGGCGAGCGCCGCGGTCTCGCCGGCGGTGCTGGCCAGCTGGCGGCGCACCGGGGAGCGGCTGGTCGACTCGAGCAGCTGGGTGAGCGTGCCCAGGTGGCCGCTGACCCGGGGCATCAGCGTCTTGGCCGGTACCCGCTCCTCGAGCCCGTACAGCCCGGCGGTGAACTGGCTGAGCTCCGTGGCCAGCTCGGGGGTGACCGTGGCGCGCCCGCGCAGGGCCGCGGACAGCCGGTCCCAGGGAGCCTGGTCGCCGGCCGTTGGCGCGGCCACGCCGACCGGGACCACCGCGATCCCGCCGGCCGCCATCATCCGCAGGAAGCCACGCCGTTCGATGGCGGCCGGGGGCAGGCCGGCCGGCTGGGCGAGCAGGAGCGGGGCGCCGGTCGCGGCGTCGAGGTCCAGGACGTCGTTGCGGACCACAGTCCCCGGTGCCGCCGGGGACGGGCCGTCGTCGGTGAAACCGAGCTCGCTCGACGAGCGGGCGAAAAGCGCGCGAAGCAGGCGCTGATAGCGCAGGCTCGGTTTCTTGTCGCCCTTTTCCCATTTGCAGATCATGTTGCCGGTCACCCCCGCCTCACGGCCCTCGTGCATGACCGCGAACCGGCGGAGCTCGACCGCCAGCCGTTCCTGGGACCAGCCCTTCTCCTCGCGACACAGCCGCAGCCGGGAGTTCGGCACCCGCCCGGGCTGGCCCGCCCGGCTCTCGGCTGGCTCGCCGGCGGTGGGGCTGGTCGCGCCGGCCGCCGGGGTGCCCGCGCCAGCCGGCTGGCCGGCGCCGGCCGGCGGGTTCCCGCCACGATCCCTCGCGCCGGTTCCGCCGGACGCGGCGGCCATACCAGCGTCAACGTGCATGGCTTCCTCCCCGGCCCGGTCGAATTTGTTTGGATCAAAGGGTAGTCGCCGGGAAGGAATGCATTTGGTGGCCCAGCGGTGGTCCCTGCTCCTGTCCGCCTGCTGTCCCGGCGGGACAAGTCCAGTCGGGAACGCGGTGTGCCCGCCGCGCGGCGTGCCATTGTCCCGGGCGCCGACGGCGCTGGGCCGCGTGACCGCGTGTGCACCGCGGCCTGCGGACAGTCGTACTGCCGCCGCAGTGGCAGAGATGGCGCATCAGCGGGCTAGCCGTCACCCACCGGCCCATCTGGGCGGGACGCACCTAGAGTCAGAACACGTGACCGTGCCGAACGCCCGCCGAGCCCCTGACCCGACCGCCACCGCGCGCCCGCTGCGTGCCTGGCAGCAGGCGGCGCTCGACCGCTACCGTGCCGCGTCCAGGGCGGGTAGCCGCGACTTCCTCGCCGTCGCCACACCCGGCGCCGGCAAGACCACGTTCGCCCTGCGGGTGGCGTCCGAGCTGCTCGCCGAGGGCGTCGTCACCGCCGTCTCCGTCGTCGCGCCCACCGAGCACCTCAAGCGCCAGTGGGCCGACGCCGCCGCCGAGGTGGGGATCGCGCTCGACCCGAACTTCCGCAACACCGCCGGCGCCACCTCGTCCGACTACACCGGCGTCGCCCTCACCTACGCCCAGGTGGCGGCGCACCCGGCGCTGCACCTGGCCCGCACGAAGGCCCGGCGCACGCTGGTGATCCTGGACGAGATCCACCACGCCGGCGACGCGCTGTCGTGGGGGGACGCGATCCGGGACGCGTTCACCCCGGCCACCCGCCGGCTGGCGCTCACCGGTACCCCGTTCCGCTCGGACGTCAACCCGATCCCGTTCGTGACCTACCTGCCCGGCCCGGACGGCGTGCTGCGAAGCGTCGCGGACTCGTCCTACGGCTACGCCGACGCCCTGCGGGACGGGGTGGTCCGACCGGTGATCTTCCTGGCCTACTCCGGCGAGATGAGCTGGCGGACCAGCGCCGGGACGGAGCTCACCGCGCGGCTGGGCGAGCCGCTGACGAACGAGCAGACGACCGCCGCCTGGCGCACGGCGCTGGACCCCAAGGGCAACTGGATCCCGGCGGTGCTGGCCGCCGCGGACACCCGGCTCACCCAGATCCGCAAGGACGGCATGCCGGACGCCGGTGGCCTGGTGATCGCCAGCGACCACGCCAACGCCCGGGCCTACGCCGGGCTGCTGCGCCGGATCAGCAGCACCGAGCCGACAGTGGTGCTCTCCGACGACCCGACGGCCAGCGACCGGATCGCGGCCTTCCGCCGCTCCACCGACCGGTGGATGGTCGCGGTGCGGATGGTCAGCGAGGGCGTGGACGTGCCGCGGCTGGCGGTCGGCGTCTACGCGACCTCGGTGGCCACCCCGCTGTTCTTCGCCCAGGCGGTCGGCCGGTTCGTCCGGGGCCGCGGCCGCGCGGAGACCGCGTCGGTGTTCCTGCCGAGCGTGCCGGTGCTGCTGGAGCTCGCCGCGCAGATGGAGGTCCAGCGCGACCACGCCCTCGACCGCAGGCCGCCAGAGGAGGGGGAGTTCGACGACGAGGCGCTGCGGGAGGCCAACCGCCGCCGGGACACCCCCGACCGCCCGGACTCGCCGTTCACCGCGCTGGACTCCTCGGCCGAGCTGGACCGGGTGATCTTCGACGGCGGCGAGTTCGGCGCGCCGGCACCGGCCGGCTCGGCCGAGGAGGAGGACTTCCTGGGGCTCCCCGGACTGCTGGAGCCGGACCAGGTGGCCGCCCTGCTGCGGGCCCGCCAGGCCCAGCAGCTGGCCGCCGAGCGCCGCCGGGCGGCCAGGGACGCCATGGCGGGCAAGGCCGCGACGGCGACGGCCACATCGGCCGCCCCGGCCCAGGCCGGGCCGGCCGAGGACACCCGGCCGATGCACGAGGTGATCGCCGACCTGCGCCGCGAGCTCAACCGGCTGGTCGCGGTGAACAACCACCGGACCGGCCGGCCGCACGGGATGATCCACGCCGAGCTGCGCCGCGCCTGCGGCGGCCCGCCGAGCAGCCAGGCGACCGCGGCCCAGCTGCGCGCCCGGATCGAGACCGTCCGCCGCTGGAACAGCCTCTAGCCGCCGGCCAGGCCACGGCCGCTGGGCGATGCCAACCGAGCAGGGCCGCCAGCGGCCGGGGCCAGCCAGCAGCGCCGTCCTGGCCCCGGCCGGCGGTCACTGCTGGGTGATGGTGATCGAGGTGATGTGGGCCTTGGACGCGGGGGCGCCGTCCGGGCCGCCGCCCTCGATCCCCGGGCTCGTGAGCGCGTCGAGGACGTCGAGGCCCTCGGTGATCTGGCCGAAGACGGTGTAGTTGCCGGCGAGGTTCGCCGCGCCGTCCTCCGTCGGGTCGGCGTAGTTGATGAAGAACTGGCTGCCGTTGGTGTCCGGCCCGGAGTTGGCCATCGCGATGACACCCCGGTTGTAGTTCACGCCCTCGGTGTTCTCGTTGCGGTAGGTGAAGCCGGGGCCGCCGCTGCCGGTGCCGGTCGGGTCGCCGCACTGCAGGACGAAGATGGTCGCGCCCTCGCCGCCGGTCTCCCGGTGGCAGGGGGTGTCGTCGAAGAACTTGGCCTGGGCCAGGTGCACGAAGGCGTGCACGGTGCACGGCGCCTTGGCCGCGTCCAGGGTGGCGACCATCGTCCCGGCGGTCGTGTTGATCGTCATCGTGGCCGGGTTGGTGTCGACCGTGTCGGCCGACGGCGGCAGCGTGACCTCGCGGGCCGGCCCCTGGCTGTCCTTGGTGTAGACGCACTCGCCCACCTGGGTCGTCTCGGGCGGCGCCGTCGGCGTGAGCGAGACCGTCGGCTCGGCGACCGGCTCGCCGTCGTCGCCGCCGGAGGTCAGCACGATGGCGCTGATCGTGCCGGCGAGCACCGCCAGGATCGCGACCGTCGCGATGATCGCGATCCGTCGCCGCCGGCGTTGGGCTGCCCGCCGACGCTCGGCCTGCCGGGCCGCCTTCGCCAGAGCCAGCTCGCGACGGCGTCGTCTCCTCGACTTGCTCACCTGACCGGGCCTCCCTGCCCTCGTTGCCGCTGGTTGTCCTTGACCACCGGGCGCTTCCTGCCGCGGCGCGCCGGCCAGCGTGCCGCGTGCGGCGCGACGGTGGGTGTCGTCGCCTCGGGCTGTCGGCGTCAGACCGTCCGAAAGTACCCCCCGTACCTGTGAGCCGGTTCGGCACGTCCTCGCCGCGGTCGGCTGGTCAGGACTGTGCTGCTGCCGGGTGCGCGGCCGCGCGGACCGGCCCCCAGGTCGCTCGCCGTACCCGGTGCTGCTGGGCGCACCTGTCTGCTCTGGCTGCACACGGTGTCGGCTCCGGTCGCGCACGGTCGTGCAGTCGACGAACACGCGACTGGTAGCGTGGCCGTCGATCGATGGAGGCGCAGGGCAGCCCCGGCGGCCGGCGGCCTGTCTGGCCGGCGCGGGGACGGTCAGGAACGACGGGACGCGATGCTCGACAAGCGGTTCATCCGGGAGAACCCGGACGCGGTGCGGCAGGCCGTGCGCGTCAAGGGGCTCGACCTTGACGTGGACGAGCTGCTCAGGCTCGACCAGGAACACCGCAAGCTGCAGTTCGAGGTTGACCAGGCACAGTCCCGCCGCAGGTCGTTCGCCAAGGAGTTCGCCAGGGCAGACGAGGAGCGCCGGGCCCAGCTGCGGGCCGAGCACGCCGAGTTCGACCAGCGCCTCAAGGAGCTGCGCGAGCAGCTGGCCAGCACCGGCGAGCGGCTGACCAACCTGATGCTGCAGACGCCCATGATCCCGTGGGATGGCGCGCCGGTCGGGCCGGACGAGTCGGCCAACGTGGTCATCCGCAGCTGGGGCGAGCCGCCGACGTTCGACTTCACCCCGCTCGACCACGTCGACCTCGCGGAGAAGCGCGGCTGGGCCGAGTTCGCCAGGGCCCGGCGGGTGGCCGGCGAGCGGGCCTACGTGCTGTGCGGGGAGGCGGTGCTGCTGGAGCGGGCGCTGCACTCGTACGCGCTGGCGGTGCTCGGGGCGCGCGGCTTCCAGCTGATGTCGGTGCCGGCGCTGGTCAAGGAGGCGCCGCTGGTCGGCACCGGGATGCTGCCCAAGGGCCGGGCGGAGATCTACGAGATCCCGGCCGACGACGCCTACCTGGCCGGCACCGCCGAGGTGTCCCTGGTCGGCCTGCACTCCGGGGAGATCCTCGACGCCGGTCGGCTGCCGATCCGCTACGCCGGGATCTCGCCGTGCTTCCGCCGCGAGATCGGCAGCGCCAGCCGGGACGTGCGCGGCCTGCTGCGGGTGCACCAGTTCGAGAAGGTCGAGCAGTTCGTCATCTGCGCCGCCGACCAGGCCGAGTCGGACCGCTGGCACGCCGAGCTGCTCGGGGCGGCCGAGGAGATCCTCCAGGCGCTTGGCCTGGCCTACCAGGTGGTCGAGTGCGCCACCGGGGACATGGGCGTGGGCAAGTACCGGATGAACGACATCAACACCTGGTTCCCGTCGCTGGGCATGTACCGGGAGACGCACAGCTGCTCGTCGCTGCGGGACTGGCAGGCCAGGCGGGCCAACGTGCGCTACCGCGACGCCGACGGCACGATCCGGTTCCCGTTCACGCTGAACAACACCGCCGTGGCCACCCCGCGGCTGCTGGCCGCGCTGATTGAGAACCTGCAGACGGCGGACCACCGGGTGCGGGTGCCCGAGGTGCTGCGCCCCTACCTGGGCGGGCGCGACCTGCTCTGACGCGCCGCGCGGCGGGCGGCCCGGCTGCGCAGCAGCGCGGCGCCGGCGACCGCCAGCCGCCGCGGCGTGCCGACCGCGACCCGCCGGTCGAGCACCTGGTAGTCGGCGCGCTCCACCTCGTCGAGGATCGCCCCGTACAGCCGGGCCGCGGTGCGGACGCAGTCGCGCGACGTCGGGTGCAGCAGCCGGATCCCGGGCGCGGCCGAGCGCAGCAGCTCGCGCGCCCGGCTGATCTCGTGCCGCAGCAGGCGGCGGACCGGCCCGTCGACCACCCCGCTGGCCAGCCGCTCCCGGGTGACCCCGAACAGGTCGAGCGACTCCTGCGGCAGGTAGACCCGGCCGCGGCGGAGGTCCTCGCCGACGTCCCGGATGAAGTTGATCATCTGGAACGCGACGCCGAGGTCGCGGGCGTACGGCTCGGCGGCCGCGCGCGAGGTCGGCTCCAGGATCGGCAGCATCTGCAGGCCGATGACCGCGGCCGACCCGTGCACGTAGGTCATCAGGTCGTCGAACGTCTGGTAGCCGGTGACCGTGAGGTCCATGGTCATCGAGGCCAGGAACGCCTCGAAGTAGCTGACCGGCAGGTCCCACCGGCGGATCGTGTGCAGCACCGCCGGCAGCACGGTGACCTCGCCGTCCGGCCCCCCGGCGCCGCCGATGCGCCCGCCGAGGCCATTTGTGCGGCGCCGGCCGGCGCCCGCCTCGACCGGCCAGCTGGCGGCCGGCCCCGGGTCGCCGGCGGTTCCGGCGCGCAGGGCGTCGAGCAGCCGGTTGCCCCAGTCGGCCAGCCAGGCGGCCCGCTCGGCCGCCGGCAGGTCGCAGTCCAGGCTGTCCACGATGTCGTCGGCGTAGCGGGCGAACCCGTACAGCGCGTGCACGTACGGCCGCTTCCAGGCCGGCAGGAGCAGGGTCGCCAGGTAGTACGTGCGCCCGTGGGCGGCGTTGAGCCGGCGCGCGGCCGCGAACGAGCGGCGCAGCACCGGGTCCCGGTCGATCCGCTCGTCGCTGTCCCGGGGGGCCAGCGCCGTCACGGGAGGCGGTGGGCGAAGGCCAACGACAGCGCGGCGGCCGCCAGGCCCAGCCCGAGGCTGGTGGCGACGAACGCCGGGGTCACCTCACGGAACTCGGTCCGGTAGCCGATCGAGCTGCCAAGCCCCCGGTAGACCGAGGTCAGCTCGTCCTCGGAGGTGGCGCGGTGGTGCGAGCCGCCGGTCTGCTCGGCGATCTCCTGCAGCGCGCTCTCGTTCACCGGCACCGGGATCTGCTGCCCGCCGACATCCAGGGTGCCGTTGGTCGTGCCGTAGGCGATCGTGTCGACCGGCACACGCGCCTCCCTGGCAGCCGTCGCGGCCTGGCTGTTCGGCCGGCCGCGGGTGGTTTCCCCGTCGGAGAGCAACACGATAGCCGCAGGCGGGGCGGTCTGGCCCGAATCGGACAGCCGCTCGCCGTGGGTCGTGATCGCCTGCAGCGACGCGTAGATCCCCTCGCCGATCGCGGTGGCCGGGCCGAGCTGCAGGCCGCGGATGGCCGAGCGGACCGCCTCGCGGTCGGTGGTGGGCGGCACGAGCACGGCGGCGCTGCCGGAGAACGACACCAGCCCGACGTTGATCCGCGGCGGCAGCTGCTCCAGGAACGCCTGGGCGCCCTCCTTGGCCGCGGCCAGCCGGTTCGGGCTGATGTCCGTGGCCGCCATCGAGTTCGACACGTCGATCGCGAGAATGATCGTGGCCCGCTCGCGCGGCACCCGGGTCGCCTTGGCCGGCCGGGCCAGCGCGAACACGGTGGCGGCCAGCGCCAGCAGCAGCAGCGCCGCGGGCACGTGCCGGCGCCACCACTGCGGCCGGCGCGGCAGCACCGACGACAGGGTCGTGGCCGAGGCGAGCCGGGCGGCGTACCCGCGGCGGCGCAGCGTGACGAACACGTGCCCGGCGAGCAGCACCACGACCAGCAGCTGCAGCCACAGCCAGTGGCTGGACAGGAACGTCATGGCCGCCTCACCCCCGCCCCGGCGTGGCTCGTGGCCCGGATCGGGCGCACCGCGGCGGACGGGCCCGGCCGCCCCTGCCGGCCGGCCAGGGCGCGCCGCGCCGCCCGGCTGCGGCGGCTGGCCGCGGCGTAGCGGGCGATGTCGATCAGCCAGTCGCGGTCGGTGCGCAGCACCAGGTGCCCGGCGCCGACGCCGCGCAGCTCCGCCGCCACCTGCTCGCGGTGGCGGCGGGCTGCCTCGGCGTAGCGGGCCCGGAACCGCCTCGAGTGGGTCGGCAGGTCGTAGCGCTCCCCGGTCTCCGGGTCGATCACCGCGAGCGGCCCGACCTTCGGCAGCTCCAGCTCCAGCGGGTCGACGATCTCGATGGCGAGCACGTCGTGCCGGCCGGCCAGCGCCCGCATCGGCCGCGCCCAGCCGAGGTCGACGGACAGGAAGTCGGAGATGACCACGGCCAGCCCGCGCCGGCGGGTGGGCCGGCGCAACTGCTCGACCGCGGCCGCGAGGTCGGTCTGCGCGGGGCCCGCCCGGCCGGCCGTGTGGCCGGCGCCGGCCCGCCCGCCAGCGTCGGTCTGGCCGGCCGTCGGCTGGGTCGCCAGCAGCGTGCGCAGCAGGGAGCGCAGGCCGGCCCGGCCGGGGCGGGCCGGGATCGTGCGGGTGCCGGCGTCGGTGAGCACGACCGCGCCCATCCGGTTGCCGGTCCTTGCGGTCAGGAAGCCGACCGCGGCGACCGCGGCGATCGCCAGGTCGCGCTTGGTGCAGCGGGCACTGCCGAAGTCCAGGCTGGCGGACAGGTCGACCAGCGCCCAGGTCTCCAGCTCGCGGTCGGCGATGAGGTCGTGCACGTGCGGGACGGTGGTCCGGGCGGTCACCGCCCAGTCCATCCGGCGCACGTCGTCGCCGAACTGGTACTCCCGGCTCTCGGCCTTCTCGCTGCCCTGGCCGGGCAGCAGGCCCAGGTAGTCGCCGAGCAGCAGCCCGTCGAGCCGGCGCAGCACGGTGAGCTCCAGGTGGCGCAGGGTCCGCTCGACCACCGGGTCGGTCGCGCCGACGTGCGGCTGGGCCGGCTCGGGTGCGCCGGCGCCGGGGGCCTTGGGGCGCGCGATGCTCATGCGGGCTGGTCCTCGCGGTACTCCGGGAAGCCGGACTCGAGGTTGGGCGCCCAGCGGCCGCCTGGCGTGCCCACGGGCTGCGGCTGGCGCGGCTGCTGGGGCTGCGGGAAGTGGCTCTGCTGGCGCGGGGCGACCTGCGGCGCCGGCACCCCGGCGACGATCTGCACGGCGATCTCGTCCGCGGTCAGCCCGTCGGCCAGCGCGTCGTAGGACAGCACCAGCCGGTGCGGCAGCACGTCGAGGGCGACCGCGCGGACGTCGTCCGGCACCGTGTAGTCCCGGCCGCGCAGCAGCGCCAGCGCCCGCGCCGCGGCCACGAGGCCAAGCGAGGCCCGCGGCGAGGCGCCGTAGGTGAGCAGGCCGGCGAGCTCGGGCAGGCCGTGCTCGGCCGGCGCCCGGCTGGCCAGCACCAGCCGGACGGCGTAGTCCATGATCGCGTGGTGGACGAAGACGTCGTCCGCCCGGTCCTGCAGGCGGATCAGCGTCGCCGGGTCGAGGATCCGTTCGGCCCGCGGCGGCCGCACGCCCATCCGCCGCACGATCTCCAGCTCCTCGGCGGCGGTCGGGTAGGGGACGTTGACCTTCATCAGGAAGCGGTCGCGCTGGGCCTCGGGCAGCGGGTAGACGCCCTCGGACTCGATCGGGTTCTGGGTGGCGAGGACCAGGAACGGGCTGGGCAGCCGGTGGGTCACCCCGCCGAGCGAGACCTGTCGTTCCGACATCACCTCGAGCAGCGCCGACTGCACTTTCGCCGGGGCCCGGTTGATCTCGTCGGCGAGCACGAAGTTCGCGAAGATCGGGCCGAGTTCGATGTCGAAGGTCTCCCGGCTCGCCCGATACACCCTCGTACCGACGATGTCGGAGGGAACCAGGTCGTTGGTGAACTGGATGCGCACGAAGCTGCCGCCGACGACGTCCGCCAGGGTCTGCACGGCCAGCGTCTTGGCCACTCCCGGGACGCCTTCGAGCAGGCAGTGCCCGCGGGCGAGCAACGCGACGAGCATCCGTTCGACCATGTGGTCCTGGCCGACGATGACCTTCTTCACCTCGAACAGCGCGCGCTCGAGCAATGCCGCGTCACTGGTCGACCCCGGCGACGCAAGCACCTCCTGACCTGTGTCCATGGCTGCATTCTTCCAGCCGCGGACCGGAAACCGGCGGGGATAGCCGCGGCTGGCTCGCGCTAGTCCGATTTGTTTACGGTTTCTTAAGGCGGTTACGGTTTCTTAAGGCGGTTGCGGGCGCCGCGGCGCGGGCGGGAAGCAGCCGGACCGACCACTCTTTCCGCCGCCAGCCGGCCGGAGAGCAGCACCATCGGGATGCCAACGCCCGGTCGGGTGCCACTGCCGGTGAACACCACGTTTGTCAGTCCTGGCACGAGGTTGCCGGGCCTGAACGGGCCGGTCTGCCAGAAGGTGTGGGCCGCGGCGAACGGTGCTCCGCCGGCCATTCCGCGCGCCTGCCAGTCAGCCGGCGTGGTGACCGACTCGACCTCGATCGCGGCACCGAATCCCGGATAGCCGCGCTCTTCGAGAACGCCCACCACCTCATCGCGGTAACGCGGCCCGATGACCGACCAGTCCGGCCCGCCCGGTACCGCCGTGTTCGGCGTGGGGAACAGGGCGTGGAAGGCGTGCCGGCCGGCCGGCGCCAGCGACGGGTCGGTCAGCGACGGCGTGGTGACCAGGAACGACGGGTCCGTCATCAGTTCGCCGCGGTCGATGATCTCGGTGAACGTCCCCCGCCAGGCCTGCCCGAAGTGGATGGTGTGGTGGGCGGCGTCGGGGTAGCTCGCCCGCGCCCCGGCCAGCAGCAGGAAGCACGACGGCGAGTAGCGCAGCCGGCGGACCCGCGCCGGGGTGACGGCCGGCGGCAGCAGATCCCGGTAGGCGGTCGGCAGGTCCGGGTTGAGCACCACCACGTCCGCCGGGACCCGTTCCCCGGCCGCGGTCCTGACCGCCACCGCCCGCTCGCCGCGCGCCTCCACCCGGGTGACGGTGGTGTCGTAGCGCAGCGTCACCCCGTGCTTGGCCGCCGCGGCGGCCATCGCCGCCGGGATCGCGTGCATCCCGCCCTCCGGGAAGTACACCCCGGCGACGGTGTCCATGTAGGAGATGACCGCGTAGATCCCGAGTGCCTGGTGCGGCGCGAGGCCGGCGTACATGGCCTGGAAGGTGAACAGCCGGCGGGTCCGCTCGTCCCGCAGGAAGCCGCCGACCAGCCGGTCCAGCCGACGGAACCCGCCGAGCGCGACCAGGCGGGCCAGCGAGGGCCGCAGCAGGTGCAGCGGCGAGTCCAGCTGGGCGTCGATGAAGTCGCGCAGCTCCGCCCGGTAGATGGCGCCCAGCCGGTCGACCAGCCGGCGGAAGCCGGCCGCCTCGGCCGGCCCGCACAGCGCCCCGATCGCCGCCGCCGTCTCCTCCGGCTCGGCCCGGACGTCGAGCGTCGACCCGTCGGCGAACCGCGCCCGGTACATCGGGTCGAGCCGGCGCAGCCTCACCCAGTCGGCCAGGTCCTCGCCGACCGCCGCGAACGCGTCGGCCAGCAGCGACGGCATGGTCAGCACGGTCGGGCCGGTGTCGAACGTGTAGCCGTCGACCCGCAGCGTCCCGGCCCGCCCGCCCGGGCGGTCCGCCCGCTCCAGCACGGTCACCTGC
>JADGHD010000089.1 GCA_019689615.1 Frankia sp.
CGTCCACATGGACGGGCCGCCAGCGTTGCTGTTCAGCCGCGGACGCGCTAGGCGGGATCGTTGGGCTCGTCGAGGTAGATGGTCTTGAGGATCTGGAACGGGCTCAGGCCCTCCGGGCCGAGCTCGCGGCCCATGCCGCTGGCCTTGATCCCGCCGAACGGCGCGAACGGGTCGTTGGCATAGCCGTTGACGCCGATCGTGCCGGTGCGCACCCGCTTGGCGAAGGCGGCGCCGCGCGCGGGGTCGGCGGTCCAGACGGAGCCGCCAAGGCCGTATTCGGAGTCGTTGGCGATCGCCACGGCGTCGTCCTCGTCGTCGTAGGGAATCACCGCCAACACCGGGCCGAAGATCTCCTCCTGGGCGATGGTCGCCTTCGGGTCGACATCGGCGAAGATCGTCGGCTCGACGAACCAGCCGCGATCCAGGCCCGCGGGACGTCCGCCACCCGCTGTGACGCGGCCGCCCTCGGCCCTGCCCTTCGCGATGTACGACTCGACCCGTTCGCGCTGCCGTGCCGAGACGAGCGGGCCGATCTTCGTCTCCGGGTCCAGCGGGTTCCCGATCGTCAGCGAGCTGGCGAGCCCCGAGACGGTGTCCACCACCGTGTCGTACCGGCTGCGCGGCGCGAGGATCCGGGTGCCCAGCCAGCAGATCTGCCCGTTGTTGAGCAGGGTGGCGGCGAAGAACGACTCGATCGTCGCCGTCAGGTCCGCGTCGTCGAGGACGATCGCCGCCGACTTGCCGCCGAGTTCCAGCGTCACCGGCCGCAGCAGCCGGCCGCAGGTCTCGGCGATGGCGCGCCCGGCCGCGGTCGAGCCGGTGAACGACACCTTGTCGACGCCCGGGTGGGCGACAAGGTGGGCGCCGACCTCGCGGCCCGCCGGGACGATGTTGAGCACGCCGGGCGGCAGGCCGGCCTCCAGCGCCGCCTCAGCCATCAGGAAGGCGTCCAGGACGGTCTCCGGCGCTGGCTTGAGCACCACCGTGTTGCCGGCGGCGAGCGCCGGCCCGAGCTTGAGGAAGGTGATCGCCTGCGGGACGTTCCACGGCACGATCGCCGCGACCACGCCGATCGGCTCGCGCCGCACCAGCGACTTCTTGCCGAGCATGCCGGCCCGCACCTCCTCCTGGCCGCTGGAGACCAGCCCGGAGTAGTAGCGCAGCAACAGCGCCGGGAAGCCGGCCTCGAAGTTCTGCGCCAGCCACAGCGGCATGCCGTTCTGGATCGAGACGCGACGGGCGGTCTCCCCGCCCCTGGACTCCAGCGCGGCGGCGAAGCGCTCCAGCACCTCGCCGCGACGCGCGGGCGACCAGTTCGCCCAGCCGTCGGGGTCGTCGAAGGCCCGACGGGCGGCGTCGACGGCGGCGTCGACATCGCGTTCGGTCGCCGCGGGGACGCTGCCGAGGTTCTCCTCGGTGGCCGCCTCGGTGACGTTGATGCGCTCGGTGGTGGCGGGGGCGGTCCACTGCCCGTCGATGTAGAGCCGGTCGTATTCGAGCGTCGTCATCTGTGTTCCTCGTTCCTGCCTTCGCTGCTGGGATCCGCGAGCCGGCGTGAACGTGGGACGCGCTCGCGGAGCGGGTGTGTGGGCGGGAGAGAGACCGGTGGCTCGGACATCGCCTCGGCCGGGCCGGCGACGCCGAGGCCGGACCGCTGTGGGTCAGGCCGGACCGCTGTGGGTCAGTCGGGCAGGAGGACGACCTTGACGACCTCGCCGCGGGCCTGCGCCGCGATCGCATCGTTGATCTTTGCCAGCGGCATCGTGGTGACGAGCCGGTCGAACGGGAACCTGCCGGTCTGGTAGAGCTCGATCAGCCGCGGGATGAACACATCCGGGTTGCTGTCGCCCTCGACGATTCCCTTGAACGACAGGCCACGGGCCTGCATCTCGATGAGGCCCACCGACAGCGTCGCCGTCGGGTCCGCCGGGACGCCGACCATGCCGAACACGCCCCGCTGGGCGAGCGAACCGATCACGCCGTCGATGACCGATCCGACGGCCGTGGTGTCGAGGGCGAACGCGACGCCCGTCGGCGCGATGGCTCGCACCTGCTCGGCGATCGGGCCGTCGGCCGGGTCGATCGCGTGGGTGGCGCCGAGATCGAGCGCGAGGCGGCGGCGGGCTGCGACCGGCTCGACGACGATGACGGTGGCGAGGTCGCGGACCGCGGCCGCCAGCACCGCCGACAGGCCGACCGCTCCGCCGCCGGTGACAAGCAGGCTGGAGCCCTGCGGGCAGGCGAGGGAGTTCAGCACCGCACCGGCGCCCGTCTGCACGCCGCAACCGAGTGGCCCGAGGAGCTCCAGGGGGACGTTGTCGGGGACCTTCACCACGTTCACCTCGTGCGCCAGCGCGTGGGTGGCGAACGAGGACTGACCGAAGAAGTTGCACCCCAGGGCGGTGCCGTCGTCGTGCAGGCCGGCCGTCCCGTCGGCTCGGACGCCGCCGAAGTTCAGCTCCATGAACCGCGCGCAGTACGACGGCGCGCCGGCCGTGCACTGGTCACAGGTACCGCAGCTGTTGAAGGTGGCGACGACGCGGTCTCCGACGGAGACCTTCGTGACCTTGGCGCCCACGGCACGCACGACACCGCTGCCCTCGTGCCCGACGACCGCCGGGAAGGGGAACGGAAGGTGGCCGTGCTGGACTGCCAGGTCGGTGTGGCACAGCCCGACCCCGGCGATCTCGATGAGGACCTCGCCCGGGGCGGGATCGGCGAGGTCGAGCGGCCGGACGACGAAGTCGGCGTCAAGCCTGTCGAGGACGGCGGCGTTGATTCTCACTGTGTCTGTTTCCTTTTCTTCTGCTTCTTCTGCGCGTTCTGCTACGCGGCGGGGAGACGTCGCCTGGTCCGCGCGGCGCGCCGGCCAGGAAGCCGGGAGCCGCCTGCCGGCCGGCGCGGTGATGCACGGACGGGTCGGCCTAGCCGGCCGAGTCCACGACGCGTACCCGGATGCCCTCGCAGCGCTCGGTGACGATCAGCTGGCAGGCCAGGCGGGAGTCCTCATCGGCGCCGTCGAGGAACTCCAGGAGCTGGACCTCCTCGTCGACCGGCTCGTCGAACAGCGCGCGGGCCGCGGCGTCCAGGTGCACATGACAGGTGGCACAGGAGCAGCTGCCGCCGCATTCGGCCACGATGCCCGGCAGGTTGTTGCGCACCGAGCCGTCCATGATCGAGAGCCCGATCGCGACGTCGACGGGTTTCTCGGTCCCATCCGGCAGGATGTAGGTGATCAATGGCAAGGGTGTGCTCCAATACCCGGTCTGGAATGCGATGGGCCAGGGCGACAGGACCGACGTCCCGAACACCGTTGGCCCCGCGCCGCGGTCCGCTTCCCGCTGTCGCGCCGAACTCGCGGGATCAGACCTGTGCGACGGGTCGGTGGGGAAAGGCGGGTCGGTGGGGAAAGACGGTCAGACGCCGGCCAGTTCGTGCAGGCCGGCCGCGGGATCGGCCAGCCGGACAGGGTCGACGCGGCGTCGGGCCGCGAGCATGCGCCGGCCGGCCATGTAGGCCCCCGCCGAGTTCGCCGTCTCGACGCCGACGAGCTCGCCGTCGCGATGGTGGAAGAGCGCGAACCGCCCCGCACCGGGATCGCCGCGCACCGCCGTCTCGTACGGGCCGGACAGCACGCCCGCGATCTTGAGCTTGAGGTCGAACTGGTCCGACCAGAACCAGGGGACCTCCAGCTCCTCGGGCGCGGTACCCATGATCGTCGCGACCGCCTGCCTGGCCTGCTCGACGGCGCTGGGGATGCTCTCCAGCCGCATCCGTCGCGCAAGGGCGCGGACCGGGCGGCTGGTCACGTCGCCGATGGCGAGAACGCGCGAGTCGCTGGTGCGCGCGCCGGCGTCGACGATCACGCCGGCGTCACAGGCCAGCCCGGCGTCGCGGGCGAGGTCGTCTCTTGGCGCCGCGCCGACGCCGACGACCGCCACCGAGCAGGGCACGGCCCGTTCGCCGCCCGCCTCGTCCGTGACCAGCGCCGCGCGCAGCCGGCCGCCCGGGCCCGCGTCGAACGCGCGGACGGTCTGGCCGGTGAGCACGGCCGTGCCGCGGGCCACGTGGTAGTCGCGCAGGATGGCGGACAGCGCCGGGCTCGCGACCCGGGCCAGCACGCGGTCCTCACGCTCGATCACGGTGGCCGCCACGCCGTGGCCGCGGGCGGCCGCCGCCACCTCCAGCCCGACGTAGCCGCCGCCCACGACGACGACCGGCCCGCCGGTCCGCACCCGGTCACGCAGCGCCCGGGCGTCCGCCAGCGAACGCAGGACCTGTACACCGTCCAGGTCCGCCCCGGGAACGGCGAGCTGCCGAGGCGCGGCGCCCGTCGCCAGCACGAGGTGGTCGTAGGCGAGGGACTCGCCGCGGGAGGTGGTGACGGTGCCGGCACGCCGGTCGACGGCCACCACCGCCTCGCCGAGCCGCAGCGCCACGCCCTGTTCGGCGTAGAACCCGGGCGCGCGCAGCCACCTCTCGAGCGGGTCGGTGAGGAACTCCTTCGACAGCGGTGGCCGGTGGTACGGCGGGTCGGGCTCGTCGCCGAACACGACCACCTCGCCGGCGAAGCCGGCCTGGCGCAGCAGCGTGACGAAGGTGCCTCCGGCGTGACCGGCGCCCACGACGACGACCCGGCCCCGGGGAGGGGTCACGCCAGCTCCACGCGCATCGGCAGCCGGCGCAGGCCACCGACGAAGTTGGTCTGGACCATGACGCGCCGACCGATGATCTCGAGGCTGACCAGCCGGGGCAGCAGCTCCTCGAGCATGACGCGCAGCTCGAGCTTTGCCAGGTGCTGGCCGATGCACATGTGCGGGCCGTAGCCGAACGCGATCTGCCTGTTCGGCCGGCGGTCGATCCGGAACTCGTCCGGGGCCTCGAAGACGTCGGGGTCCCGGTTCGCCGACTGGTACAGCAGCATGAACCGGTCGCCCTCGGCGATCTGCTGCCCACGCAGCACGTAGTCCCGGGTGGCCCGACGGGCGAAGTGCTTGACGGGCGAGACCCAGCGCAGGCCCTCGTTGACGAGGTCCGGGATGAGGCCGGGGTCCGCCTTGACCCGGGCGAACTGGTCGGGGTGCTGCGCGAGCGCCTCCAGGATGCCGGCCAGGGTGCTGGAGGTCGTGTCATGGCCGGCCGTGGAGATCGCGATGAACCAGCCGTACGCGACCTCCTTCGGGTAGTACTCGCCGTCCGGGCGTCGCGCGTTCGCGACGATCGAGGCGAGGTCGTCGCGAGGATGCGCCCGTCGCTCCTCGACGAACGTGTCGAAGTAGGCGTAGAAGTCCTGGATCGTGTTGGACCACTGCTGGGCCGCGGCCTCGGGGGTCAGCGCGGCCACGTCGGCGCGCTGCGTCTCCGGGTCCTGGGTGCCGAAGAACTCCTGGGTCAGCGCCAGCATCCGCGGCTCGTCCGCCGCGGGCACGCCGAACAAGGTCATGATGACGTGCAGCGGGTAGTAGAGCGCGAAGTCCTGGACGATATCGAGGTCGTTGGTGCCGACGCTAAACCGCTCGGCGATCGCGGCCCGGGCGAGGTCCCGGATCCGGTCCTCCCACTTCTTCAGGGACGCCGGCCGGAACCAGTCGTTGGCGATGTCCTTGACGATCGTGTGCTCGGGCGGGTCAAGGTAGGTCAGCGTCTCGAGAATGCGCAGGCTGCCGCCGGTGAGCGACTTCGTGAAGGCGTCGCCCGCCTGGTTCTGCAGGATCGGGTTGTGCGAGCCGGGCACCGCGCCGCCGCCGCTGGTGAAGACGTCGGGCTGGCGCTCGATCTCCATGATGTCCGCGTGCTTGGTCACCAGCCACAGCGGGTCGTAGCCCTCGACGTGGACCTGGGCGAGCGGCGCGTTCTCCCGCAGCCAGTGGTAGGCCTCGAACAGCGGCTCGTCCTCCCGATGCCCCTCGGGCATTACCACTCGTCGCGCGATCTCGTCCGGCACGCGGGTGATCGAGCTCGGATCGGTGATGGTCATCCAGCGCTCCGCTCCTGGGGTTCGCAGGACCTGGCCTGTCGCCATGGCCGGTCCAGCTCCGTCAGTGACAGCCATGGTGTGAAGACCGTCACCTGACTCGCATCACCCGGAAGGGAGACTTTTCTACCCCTCGCCGTGATGGGCGAGGTTCGGTGCCGTCGTCCGGGGCGGCCCGACGGCCGACGGCCGGGCCGGCTACCCGCAGCGGGGCAGGAGCGTCCGGGATGCCCGGGACATGCTGCGGTGGAAGGCGGCGCCGGCCTCGGAGCGGGTGGCGACGCCGAGCTTGCGCATCACGCTCTTCACATGCGACTTCACGGTGCCCTCGGCGACGAAGAGCCGTTCGGCGATCTGCGCGTTCGTCAGGCCCTCGGCGACCAGCCGCAGGACCTGCTCCTCCCGCCGGGTCAGCTTGTCTCGCCACGCCTGGGGGCAGGGCGGCTCGACAGAACCGTCGAGGACGCGGTGGACACCTGGTCGGAGGGCGTTGGCGCGGAGAAAACCGTCCATCGGCGCGACGTAGGCGCCGGTCTCGGCGGCGCCCCCGGTGGCGGGGCCGGGAGGCCGGCTGGTCTGACCGCCGGTGTTCCACGGCTCCTGCTCTTCTTCGAGCCGGCCCATCAGCTCGTACAGGGCGGCCGCGTGGGACTCCACGCTCCCGCGGAGCGTCGCCAGGTCGGCCAGCGCCGTTGCCCGCTCCAGAGCGAGGCTCAGGCCCTCGCCCAGCAGCTCGAGCAGGTCGCGGTCGAAGTCGTCCATGGTGCCCGTGTCGGAGTTGCGGTCCACGTGGACCAGCCCCACGACGCGGCCGCGCAGCACGAGTGGCGCCGCGACATACGTGTGCGAACGCGTCACGGCGAGAAGCTGCGCGTGCACGCGGGGGTTGCTGCGTGCGTCGCGCACCAGGATCGTCGCCCGGCCGCGCACCACGTGGTCCTCCAGGAGTTCCCGGACGGCGCGGCAGGACGGCGTGCTGCCGGCGATGACCATGGCCTTCGCCTCCGCCGGATCGTCCCGCGTCCAGGCCGAGCAGGGGATCCATCGGCCGTGATCGACCCATGAGAGCAGTACTCGGTCGTAGCCCAGTGCGGCCGTCTGGACGGGGATGAGCTCGACCAGCTCGTCGACATCCGCCGCCCGTAATCGGGTGAGCGAGCGGCGCAGCCGGCGCGGCGCCTCATGGCCGCGCAGGACCTTCCAGGATGTCAGGTCCAGGTAGGCCGCGGACAGTTCGTTCAGGGCCACCGACGCGGCCGGCCGCATGTCGGCCCGGGTGGCGACAGCCTGCAGGCCGAGCCTGGCGTCGGCCAGGGCCTGGGCGGCCTGGTCGGGGTCGGTCTGGCCCGGCCGCAGCCGCGGTACCCGGAGGTCGAAGGTCATCGCGATGGACCTCAGGACGCTGTCGGCGCGGCACAGGGCCTCGCTGTACGGGGTGGGCTTCACCTCAACCTCCCGGTCACGGGCTGTGCGCCGTACATCCCGAGAGAGTAAATGGTATGACCGTGAAATCAACCCCGAGACCAGGACGAGAGCGGGGATCCGGCTGATGCAGGCTATCGTGATGGACGCCTACGGCCCACCGTCGGTGCTGCGCCTCGCCGAGACCGCGCCGCCGCCCGTCCCGCCCGGCTGGGTGACGATCCGCCTGGCGGCCAGCGCGCTCAACTGGCACGACGTCCTGGTACGCCGCGGGCTTTACCATTCACCGCTGCCGCACGTGCCCGGCGCCGACGGCGCCGGTGTCCGCGCCGACACCGGCGAGCGGGTCGTCGTGCTGCCGTCGCTGTTCTGGGGTCCGCGCGCAGCCGCTCCGGCGGCCGACTGGGAGATCCTCGGTGATCACCGCTCGGGGACCTACGCCGAGCTGGTGAGCGTCCCCGCCGAATGCGCCGTGCCCTGGCCGCGCGGGTTCACCCTCGAGCAGGCCGCCGCGCTGTCACTTGTCGGGGTCACGACCTACCGGGCGCTGTTCGTCCGGGGGCGCCTCGCCGCGGGGGAGTCGCTGCTGGTACTCGGCGCGGGTGGCGGCGTCGCCACGATGGCGGTGTCCCTGGCCGCCGCGGCCGGTGCCCGGGTGGTCGTCACGTCGTCGTCCCCGGAGAAGATCGAGGCAGCCAGGGAACTGGGAGCGGTCGCGGGCGTGGACCATCGCGCCGACGGCTGGGCCGAGGCCGCTCGCCAGCTCGTCCCCGGCGCGGGATTCGACCTGGTGCTCGACAGCGTCGGGCGGTGGGCGGAGTCGATCCGCTGTCTCGCCCCGGGTGGGCGGTGCGTGGTGCTCGGCGCCTCGGTCGCCGAGCAGGCGACGCTCGACATCCGTCCCTTCTACTTCGGTCAGTACGAGCTGATCGGGACGACGATGGGGAACCCGCGGGACATGGCGGGCCTGCTTCGCTTCCTCGACGAGCACACGGTGCCGCCGCCGGTGATCGACCGGACCTATTCGCTGGAACAGGCCGCCGCCGCGCACGAACGGCTCGAGGCCGGGGAGGCCTTCGGAAAGCTGGTGCTCCTGCACGACTAACCGGTCGTCGGCGCTGGCCGGAGACGCCGCGCGCGTCAAACGCTCCGCACGCGTCGGACGCGTCGAGCTGTGGCGGCCTACACCGCCGTTCGGAACCGATCTTGCCGGGCCGGGGCCGCGGATGGAGAGTGCGAGGGGCGCTCCGCCCGGCGACAGGAGCCGTCGGGGACCTCCGATTGTGGGCCGCGGCCCAGCCGCGGAGTGGGTCGCCGCCGCATCCGTCCGTCGCCGGACGTCGCGTGCTGTCCGCGGAGCATCGCGCGGCCGTCGGTCCAGATCCGGCGGCGCAGCTGAAGGAGGAGGCCACATGCCCTACCGGGCGCTGGTGACGGGAGCGGGCCGCGACGGCGGCATCGGCCAGGCCATCGTGAGACGCCTCGAGGCGGACGGCATGGAGGTGGTCACCCTCGACAAGGTGCCGGGGTGCACGTGGCAGGTCGACATCGCGACCGACGAGCTGCCCGACTTCGGGCCGATCGACGTGTACGTGGCCAACGCCGCCATCACGACGCTGTTCGGCGCCGCGCACACCTTCTCGCTGGAGAAGTGGCGGCTCGACCTCGAGACCAACCTCACGGGGACCTTCCGCGTGCTTCAGCAGTGCCTGGCGGGCATGCGCGAACGCGGCTACGGCCGGATCGTGGTGATCTCGTCGACCTCCGCCACCCAGGGCATGCCGGCCCAGGTGTCGTACGCGACCAGCAAGGCGGGCCTCATCGGAATGACGAAGACGGTGGCGGCCGAGAACATTCGCACCGGTATCACCGCCAACTGCGTTCTGCCGGGCATGACCGCCTCGTCGGGCATTCTTGGCATGCCCGAGCCGATCAAGGAAGCCTGGCTGGAAAGTCTGCCAAGCGGCTTTGTGGACCCCGCCGACATCGCGAACGCGGTGGCGTTCTTCGCCTCCCCGCAGTCGGGAATGGTGACCGGGCAGCTGCTCACGGTGGACGGCGGCGACGCTCTCAACACCCGGTCGGTCACCTCGTCGGTGGTCCGACGTCCACATGCCTGATCCGCGCGCTCCGAAGGAGGTGGGGAGGTGACCGAGACCTCGATGGAACGGTCGTTTACCGGGCCCCTGGCCGGGATGAGGGTCGTCGAGATCGGGAGCATCGGTCCCGGCCCCTTCTGCGCGATGATGCTCGCCGACCTGGGCGCCGACGTGATCCGGGTGGACCGGTTGTCGGGAGCCGCGCTCGTCGGCCCGAACGCGGACTTCCGCGCGGAGGTCATGCACCGCGGCCGGCGGTCGGTGGCCGTCGACCTCAAGAACCCGCGCGGGGCCGAGGTCGTTCTCACTCTCGTCCAGAGCGCCGACGCGCTTGTCGAGGGATTCCGCCCCGGCGTCACCGAACGGCTGGGCATCGGCCCCGACGCCTGCCTGGCCGTCAACCCGCGTCTGGTCTACGGCCGCATGACCGGCTACGGCCAGGACGGGCCGATGGCGCAGGCCGTCGGGCACGATCTGAACTACATCGCCCAGAGCGGGATGCTGTCGCTGATCGGCCGGTCCGGTCAGCCCCCCACGCCGCCGTTGAGCCTGCTCGGGGACTTCGGGGGCGGCGGCATGATGCTCGCGCTGGGAATCCTCGCGGCGCTGTGGGAGTCGGCGCGCTCGGGCCAGGGACAGGTGATCGACGCCGCGATGGTCGAGGGCGCGGCGCTCCTGGGCGCCGCCTTCCACGGCTACGTCAGCGGGGGTACCTGGCGGGAGGAGCGGGGTACCAACATCGTCGACTCCGGCGCGCCGTTCTACGACGTCTACGAGACGGCGGATGGCCGCTGGCTCGCCGTCGCCGCGATGGAGGCGCACTTCTACGACGACCTCCTGGCGATACTCGGTCTCGACCCGGCCTGCCTGCCGGACCGGGACGATCAGGCACAGTGGCCCCGGCTGAAGGAGATCTTCGCCGCGGCCGTGCGGCGGCGGACCCGCGACGAGTGGGTCGAGCTGGCCGCCGGCCGTGGCTGTGTGTCCGCGGTGCTGGAGCCGCGTGAGGCCTGGACGCATCCGCACAACGTCGCGCGCGGCACGTTCACCGAGATCGATGGTGTGATCCAGCCTGCGCCGCACCCGCGTTTCAGCCGGACGCCCGCGAGGGTGGACGGGCCGCCGCCCGTTCCCGGTGAGCACACCCGGGTGGCGCTGGCCGCGTGGGGTGTGCCCGCCAGCACGATCGACGAGTGGGAGGGTGCGGGTGCCATCGGCCGCGCGCAGGGCGCCATCTGACGGCGGTGCCTGACGACGCGCGGGCCGGCTACCTGAGGCCGACGGGTGGGCCGACCTCCAGTATTGGTCAGTCCATTACTCGCCAGTTGGCGGCACCCGCGCGACGATGCGGCGGTGACCTCTGACCTCACCCTTGGCGTCGCCGTCAACGACGAGCTGCTCACGTCCGATCCGAAAGCTCGGCGGGCCATCCTCGACCACCTGGTCGACGCAGGTCTCGACCATCTCACCGTCGGTGACCACATCAGCTTCCACGGGGGTACCGGCTTCGACGGGTTCGTCGCGGCGACGGCGGCGCTCGCGTCGCACGACACGCTCAAGGTGCTGATCGGTGTCTACCTGGCGGGCCTGCGGCATCCGATGGCCACGGCCCGGTCGCTCGCGACTCTGACCCAGATCGCGCCCGGCCGGCTGGTCCTGGGCGTCGGGGTCGCGGGCGAGGACCGCCTGGAGGTCAGCAACATGGGCGTCGACCCGGCGACCCGCGGACGCCGCATGGACGAGACACTCGGGCTGCTGCGCCGGCTCGCGACGGGCGAGCGCGTCGACCACCGTGGCGAGTTCTTCGAGCTGGAGGCCGCCCGGATCCTGCCTCCCCTGGAGCCCAGGGTCCCGATCGTCATCGGCGGTGCGGGCGAGGTCGCGGTGCGGCGCACGGCCGCGTACGGCGACGGCTGGCTCGGGATGTGGTGCTCGGCCCGCAGGTACGCGGCCACGCACCAGCAAATCCTGGCGGCCTGCGCCGCCGCCGGCCGGCCCGCGCCGACGTTCGCCGGCCTCAACGTCTGGGTCGGATTCGGCTCGGACGCCGGCGCGGCGAGGGCCGCGCTGGGCGAGCGGATGTCGCGGTTGTACAACCTTCCCCCGGAGAAGTTCGTGCACATCAGCGCCGCCGGGACACCGCTGGACATCGCCGAGTTCCTGGTGCCCTACGTCCAGGCGGGCGCCCGCACGCTGACGCTGATACCGGTGGCCGACACCGTCCATGAGGGAGTCGAGCTGGCCGCCGAGGTCCGCGCTCTGCTCCGCGCGAAAGAGCTGTGAGGGCGACGCCCCCGCGGGTGGCGTGACGGCTGGAGCGGTGGCCACGAGGCCCCGCCAGGCGGTCGCAGCCGTCCTACCAGCCGCGACGCCCCCGAAGGGAGCGGTTCGCGCAATGCCACACTGGTGGGCCGTCAGGGACTCGAACCCTGAACTCGCCGGTTAAAAGCCGGCTGCTCTGCCAATTGAGCTAACGGCCCGCCTGCTGATCGTACCTGGGCGGCCTGCGGGGCTGGTGGCGCTGCGTGGGCAGGGGCCGTTGCTGCTGGTGGCTGACTCTT
>JADGHD010000090.1 GCA_019689615.1 Frankia sp.
CCGCGGTCGAGCTCATCGTGGGTTCCCTTCGGTGGTCGGTGCTCAGGCGGTGGCCGCGGCGGCGGAGCGGACGCGGGTGCGCAGCGCGCCGACGCCGTCGATCGAGGCGATGACGAGGTCGCCGGCCCGGAGGAACTCCGGTGGCTGGCGGGTGAAGCCGACGCCGCTGGGGGTGCCGGTCGCCAGCACGTCGCCGGGGCGCAGCGCCACGTAGCGCGACATCACCGCGATCAGCTCGGCGATGCCGAAGATCATCTGCTTGGTGTTGGCGCGCTGCTTCTCCACCCCGTTGACGGTCAGCGCGACGTCGACGACTGGCGGGAAGCCGAGTTCGTCGGCGGTGACCACCCACGGGCCGACCGGGGTGGCCGCGTCGACGTTCTTCCCGAGGTGCCACTGCTTGTGGCGGTGCTGGACGTCGCGCGCGGTGACGTCGTTGACGACCGTGTAGCCGAAGATGTGCGCGCCGGCCTCGTCCGCGGGGATGTTGCGCCCGCCGCGGCCGATGACGACGCCCAGCTCGACCTCCCAGTCGAACCGCTCGGAGACCGCGTCGTCGAGGACGAGGTCCGCGTCCGGGTCGGCCACGGCCGACGGCGTCTTGAAGAACACGATCGGGTGCTCGGGGACGTTGGCCTCGAACACCTCGGCCGACTCCTGCTGGTGCTCCAGGTAGTTGATCCCGACGCACAGCAGGCCGCGGCAGTCGGCCGTGAGCGGGGCGAGCAGCTCGACCTCGGTCAGGTCCAGCGCCGCCCCGACCGGCTCGGGTGCCTCGCCGTGCACGAGCGCGGCGAGCGTCTGCCGCACGGGCTGGACGGTCCCGCGCGGGGCGGTCGCGCCGTCGACGGTGGCCGCGTCGACGGTGACGACGCCCGCCTGGACGACGCCCTGGTGGCGGAACTTCGCGATCCTCATGCCCGCGCTCCCGAGGCCGTGCCGGCCGCGGCCAGCGGGTCCCACATCCGGACGGCCAGCCAGCCCTGGTCGACCGGGGTCCGGAAGTCCAGCGCCAGCCGCAGGTGGGAGAACTTCCACACGCCGTCGCGCCGCTCGAAGTCGTCGACGTAGACGCCGGCCTGCCAGAACGCGGTCTCCCGGCCCCAGGTGCAGCACTGCAGGAGCTTCCAGCGCCCGACCGCGCGGTCACCGTCGACGGTGATGTCCTCGTTGGTCAGGAAGTGGGCGGTGAACGACATGTTCTGGGCGGCTTCGACGAAGGACTGGCCGATGGCCTCGCGGCCGACGATCTGCCGCCCGGGGCGGGGAACGTCGGTGGCGCCCTCGGGGACCCGGTCGGGCAGGGACTCCCAGATCGCGTCCTCCCAGAACAGGTCGGCGACCTCGGCCCGCCGCCGGTCGTCGAGGCCCTGCATGTACGCGGCCTTGAGCTTGCGGACCGCGTCCTGGGCCTCGAGCACGGCGATCCGGGCGGCGAGGTCCTCGCTCACCGGCACGGCCGGTCCTGTGCGCGCGCGTGGGTCATGGAGTAGGTGTCTTTCTGGTCATGGCGTCACCGCGCGCAGGGCACGGCGACGCCGGGAAACGGGTTGCGGGGAAACTGCCGGGGGGCAGACCACGGCAGCGGGCAGCGGCACGAGGCCGCTGACGAGTGGGGGCCGTCAGAGCGCGGCCGGTACCCGGGCGTCGCGCAGGCAGGCTTCCAGCAGCCAGCGGTTGAACTGCGGGATCGTGCCTTCCTGGCAGACATAGGGGCCGCGGGCGGCGAAGCGCGAGCGAAGCCCGGCCTGGACCCTGGTGTTCGTGGTCATGTCGGGCACGTCGATGTGCTCGACGAACTCCAGCTGCCAGTCCATCAGCCGGTCGAAGTCGGGCAGCGCCAGCGTGCTGCGGGGGTAGAGGAACGAGATCCGCAGGCTGGTCCGGTCAGGGCCCTGGGGGATGAGGCGGAAGAGCTTGACGCCGGTCGCCTTGACCGAGGCGAACATCATCGGCGGGATGGCCAGGAACACCACGTAGGCGACGGCCGACGCCGGGATGGTGTCGGGGATCGGCCAGGGCGGGCGGGTGTGCGCCTTCCCGTCGTCGACCACCCCGACCCGCCGCCACACCGCGGCCTCGCCCGGCTCGAACGGAGCGCGCTCGACGAGGTCCGCCGGCATCGACTCGTGGAAGCCCTTGTGGATGTAGCTGGTGTGGTACTCCTCGAGCGCGTTCTCCTGCAGGAGCTTCCAGTTATAAGGAAGGTCGGGGTAGTCGACCGAACGGGCGACCACCAGGTCGGACAGCCGGTACGGCGCCGTCGCCGCCTCGGCCGCCGCCAGCCGCGGCGCGAGCGGCTCCGCGTCCGGGTCGAAGTTCGCGAACACGAAGCCCTGCCACACCTCGACCCGCAGCGACGGCAGCCGGATCTGGGCGCGCATCGCGTCGAGGTCCCGTTCCCGGGACAGCAGCGGGGCACCGACCAGGCACCCGTCCAGGCCGTAGGTCCACGCGTGGTACGGGCACCGCAGCACCTTGTCCGACGTGCCGGTGTCCTCGGCGAAGACATAGTTGCGGTGCTGGCAGACGGCGGACAGCACGTGGATGCGGCCCGCCTCGTCCCGGGTCACCAGCAGCGGCTCGTCGCAGACGGTGACGGCGAGCCGGCTGCCGGGCGTGGGGACCTCGCTCTCGTGGCAGAGCAGGAGCCATTCCCGGTTGAAGACGGTCTGCCGCTCGAACTCGTGGAACCGCTCTGACAGGTACGCGCGCGGGGGCATCGCGCATGCCGTCGCGGTGGCGCCGACGGAGTCGGCCGCGGCGATGAGGATGTCGCGCACCTCGGCCGGTGCGCCGCCGAGGCTTGCCGCCCGGGCGCGCAGCTCGGCGCGGATCGCCTCGTCGCTTACCCGGGTGTCGTGGTGGGTCGAGCCGTTCAGGAGAAGCCTCCCACGGTCGCGGAACTGGGGGTCCGGGCGACGCCGCAGGATCGTGGCGGCGGCTGGCCGGGGGCCGCGGCGGGCGTGTGCCCGAGCCCGACGGCCAGGAACATATATGAAGTATGAGGACGGCTTCGGACGAGCGTCCAGCACGCGAGCCGACTTGAAACAAGCCTTAACGCGGCCGACACACAGCTATCTACCAGGGACGATGCAATCAGAGCTGATGGGCTATGGTCTGCCCACTGGCGCCAAAGCGCTGATCATGTAACATATATGATCACTCAAGCCTGCAGAGAAGGGTCTCTTCTGTGCCCCAGTCCCACTCCCCCGTCGTCTTCCACGACGTCCTCGACCCCCTCACCGGCAACCGCTCCGACGTGCGCATCGAGGTCCCCGGCCCCGGCGGGGGTGTGGAGCTCGACGGTTCGGCGCTGTGGGTGCTGCCGGCCCTGTACGACGCCGACGCGCACCTGCCGGTCCTGCTGCACGGGCTGCGCGAGACCGACCGCTGGCGCGCGCTCGCCGGCGGCGTGGCCGAGCTGAACTCCGCCACCCCGTGGCACCTCGTCCGTGACCTGCCGCTGTCCGAGGTGACCTCGTTCTTCGACCAGACAGCGCTCCCGCGCATCCGGCCGATCCTGTCGATCTCCGACCAGCCGTCCAGCGAGGGCTTCGCCGACTGGTTCGCCGACCACGCGGCCGAGATCCGCGAGACCTGGATGCCGACGGTCAAGTGCTACTCGAACGACCCGTTCTTCCGGCGCAACCTGGAGGCCATCTGGGCCGGCGGCTGCCGTGCGGCGATCTACTTCTACGACGACGAGTCGTTCGAGTCCGTCGTCAGCGAGCACGCCGGGCCGGTGCACTTCCGCCACGTAATCTCCGCCGAGATGGCGGCCAAGGTCGCCGCCCGCCCGGACTCGACCAGCCAGTGCTCGCCGCACTTCCTGCTGGCGCTGCCGGACGGGCGCTCGGACGAGCTGTTCGTGCTGCCGAAGGTGCCCGGCGGCCAGGCGCGCGACAGCCTACGGGCCGACGTCAGCGGGTCGGTCAGCCTGCTGGCCAGCGACCACAACGCGCCGATCGCCGACAGCAAGGGCCCGGGCCTGGACGCCGAGCAGCACCTGCTGCCGGCGCTGCTCGGCCTGGCCGACGAGAAGGTCCTGGACCTGCGGACGGCGCTCGCGATGGCCACCGAGCGGGCAGCCGAGGTGTTCCGCCCCGCGGGCGGCATCGGTGGCGGCATCGTTGTGGTGGACCCGGCGCCGCAGCCGGTCGGGCTGTGGCCGGGACAGCAGGCCCGTCGCGCCGCGTTCCGCGGCCTGGAACTGCCGGGGACGGTGCGCGCGGTGGCGGTCGACGGTCGTGGCACCCTGCTCTGACCGACCAGATCACCACGCCCGCGCGGCGGCGCGCGCGGGTGCCCACGTACAAGGAGGAGCCGGTGAGACCGAGCGGCCAGCTGCCCTTCCTCGGCACGTCGGCGGTTCGGACGGCCCACCGGGACGTCACTGACCGCCTGCGGGAGGCGATCGTCTCCGGTGCCCTGCCGGCCGGCACCCGGCTGGTGCAGGCCGAGCTCGCGGCCAGCCTCTCGGTCAGCGTCACCCCGATCCGGGAGGCGCTGCGCGAGCTGGAGGGCCTTGGCCTGGTCGACTTCGACCCGTTCCGCGGGGCGGCCGTCCACGAGGTCAGCCTCGAGGAGCTGGACGAGATCTACGAGCTGCGCGCGGTCCTGGTGCCGATCGCGATCCGGGAGCGGGTGCGCACGATCACCGACGCCGAGCTCGACGAGGCCGAGGCGATCGTCTCCCAGATGACGCTGAAGATCTCCGACGCGCGCTGGGTGGAGGCCAACCGCCGGCTGCACCAGCTGCTCGACGGCGTGCCGCAGCGCCCGCACCTGCGCATGATCCTCGACCGGCTGGCCGCGGTGTCGGCGCTCTACGTCGGCATCTCCGTCGACCGCGACCCGCAGCGCCGCCGCCGCGCCCGCCGCGACCACGAGGCGCTCATCAGGGCCTACCGGGCCCGGGACGCCGAGACGGTCATCGAGCTCACCCTGCGGCACCTGTCCGACACCGCCGCGGTGGTCCGCGCGGCGCTGCGCGACGCGCAGGGCGCCAAGGCCGAGGCCGACAGCGCCAGGGCCGGCGCGGCCGAGGCGGCCGGCCAGGACCGGCCCGCCGGCACCCCCAGGGCGCCCAGGGCTGCCAGGGGCGGCTCGGCCAGGGGCGGCTCGGCGAAGGCCGCCACGGCCAGGGCCGGCGCCGTCGGTGCCGGCGCGGGCGGCGGACCGGGTGGTGGGCCATGACCGTGGGAACGGCCGAGCAGGCCAGCGTCGAAGAGGCGGTCATCGCCTACCCGGCGGCGTTCGGGCCGCACGTGACCCGGATGCTCGCCGCCGGCTCGGGGCCGCGGCACGTCGTGCTGCTGCACGGGTTCGGCGCCCGGGCCGACCGCTGGCGGGCGGTCATGGCCGGGCTCGCCGCTGCCGGCTTCCACGCGCTGGCCCCCGACCTGCCCGGCCACGGCTTCGCGCCGAAGGGCCCTGGCCTTGACTACCGCACGCCGGCGTTCGCGGACGGCGTCGTCGACCTGCTCGAGCGCATCGGCCCGGCCGCCGTCGTCGGGACCTCGCTCGGCGGGCACGTCGCGACCTGGGCCGCCCTGCAGCGCCCCGACCTGGTGCGAGCGGCGGTGCTGGTCGGGGCGACCGGGGTGGTCCCGCGCCGAAGCTCGGCCACCTCGTCCGCCGCCGCGGACGTCTCCGTCGACGGGGTGCGCCGCAAGCTGGAGCTCCTGCTGCACGACCACAGCCGGATCACCGACAGCTGGGTCGCCGAAGAGCACCTCGTCAACTCCTCCCCCGGCGCGGCCGAGGCGCTGGACGCGGTCCGGGCCTACCTGCAGGGCCCGATCGCCGCGGACCTCACCGGCGAGCGCTACGCCGCGCTGGGCATCCCGACCATGATCGTCTGGGGTGCCGGGGACCGCTGGATCCCGCTGGAGGTCGGCGAGCGGATCGCGGCGCTGCTGCCGCGGGCGCCGTTCCTCGTCCTCGCCGACGCCGGCCACGCCCCCTACCTGGAGCGCGCCGAGACGTTCACCGAGGAGGTGGCGCGCTTCCTCGCCGACCCGGCCAGCCAGCCAGCCGGCCGCCGGGTCCGCTGACCTCACGCGCGCGGGCACCGCCGCCCGCCGCGCCTGCCACCCACCCCACATCTGGAGATGTCCCGTGCCCGAACGGCCCCATCTGCGTACGGACAAGATCGGCGACCCCATCGGCCTGTACTCGCACGGCTTCGTCGCCGACGGCGTCACCCGCACGCTGCACGTCGCCGGCCAGCTCTCCGTCGGCACCGACGGCGCGTCCGTCGGCGAGGGCGACTTCGACGCCCAGTTCCGCCAGGTGTTCGCGAACTTCGGCGCCGTGCTCGCGGCGGCCGGGCTGACCTTCGACGACGTCGTCAAGTTCACCACCTACCTGGTCGCCCCCGAGCACATCGACGACTTCTACCGGGTCCGCGCCGAGGTCTTCCCGACCCTGTTCACCACGACCGACTACCCGCCGAACACGCTGCTGACGATCCGCCGGCTGGTCCGCCCCGAGTTCCTGATCGAGGTCGAGGGGGTCGCGGTGTCCGCCGCCCGGATCTCGGTCGTGCGCGGCGTGCCGGCCGGGTGAGCACCGTGGCCACCGCGACCGTCATCGACCACGCGTCGCTGACCGTCCCCGACCTCGACGCGGCCGTCGCGTTCTTCGTCGAGGTGCTGGGCGCGCGGGAGCACTACCGCCGCCGGGTCGAGCCCGGCAAGGCCCGCGACGTGATGGCCAGCCGGTTCAACGCCCACCCCGACGCGGGGTTCGAGCTGGCCAGGCTGGACGTGGCCGGCTTCGGCCTGGAGCTGTGGCGCTACACCGCCCCCGACCTGGCCACCACCCGGCCGCGCAACTGCGACCCGGGCGGGTCACACCTGGGGTTCCTGGTCCCCGACCTGGCGGCGGCGTGCGCCGCGGCCGAGCGTCACCCGGGCAGCCGTGTCCTCGGCCCGCCGTCGCGCCTCGACCCGCCGCACCCGCTCGCCGGGCGGACCTGGGTCTACCTGCTCACCCCGTGGGGGCAGCAGCTGGAGCTGGTCTGCGACCGGGACCGCGAGCCCCACCCGGCCGGGCGGGCGGCCGAACCGACGAGACCCGCAACCCACAAGGAGGAGCCGACCGCATGAGCGTGACCACGCTGCCCCCGGCGGGGACCGAGCCAGCGGGCGTGGCCGAGCCCGCCGCCTTCGCACCGCGCCGGCTCGCGCACATCAACCTCTGGGTGCGCGACCAGCCGAAGTCGCTGGCGTTCTACCGCGACGTCTGCGGCCTGCGGCAGGTGTTCGACGAGCCCGGCATCGGCGCGGTCTTCCTCTCCAACGGCAGCAGTCACCACGACTTCGCGCTGATGCAGACGATGACCGTCGACCGGATCGGCCGGGCCGGCCAGGTGCAGATCCCGGCCTCCGTCGGCAACCACCCCGGGCTGAACCACATCGGCTTCGAGATGGAGAGCGAGGCCGCGCTGGTGCGCGGCTACCGGGCGGCCAGGGCCGCGGGGCTGCACACCCGCACCGTGGACCACATCATCTCGCGCAGCGTCTACCTGCACGACCCCGACCGGTACTACCTGGAGTTCTACACGGACGTCCCGCAGGACTGGCGGGAGATCTACCAGCGGCACGAGAACGAGCTGCTGACCACTCCATGGGACCCGGAGGCGGCGCCGGCGGACCCGCGGCCGCACTACTCGGTCGACCCGCCGGTCGAGTACGGCAACGGCCACGTCCGGCCGATGCGCACCGCCCGCGCCGTGCTCTGCGTCGCCGACCTGGACCGCTCGCTGGCGTTCCACACCGGCCTGCTCGGCCTGCGGCTGCTGCACCTCGACCCGGCTGGCCGGGCCGCCGTGCTCGGCGGCACGCTCGGCCTGCCGCAGGTGGGCCTGGTCGAGCGGCCCGATGCCGTCGGCCTGCACCACGTCGGGCTGGAGCTCGCCGACGACGCCGAGCTCGAGGCGGCGCTGGCCCGGCTGGCGGCGGCCGGGGTGCCGGTGGTGCACGAGATCGACACCCCCGCGCACCGGGCCTACGTCCTGCGCGACCCGGACGGGCTGCTGGTCGAGTTCTTCGTGCCGCGCGCCGGGGTCGGCGACCGGTTCACCCCGCCGGCCGGCGTCGACCCGGCCTTCGTCCTCTAGGCAGCCCCCGCGATGGGCACCACCTGGCTCGTCCCGCACGACCTCGGCCACGCCGTGGACCTGGTCGCGGCGGGGGCCACGCCCGTCGGCGGCGGGGTGGCGCTGCTGTCGGCGGCGCTGCCGCCCCGGCTGGCCGACAGCGCGGTCGACCTGGCGCCGGTGCTGCCGGCCGGCCAGCTCGGCGGCGGGCGGCTCGGGGCGGGTACGACGCTGGCGCGGCTGGCCGGCGACCCGCAGGTCCGCCGCTGGTGGCCGGCGCTGGCCGCCGCGGCGGCCGCGACCGGGACGCCGCAGGTCAGGGCGCTGGCGACGCTCGGCGGAACGGTGGCGGCGCGGCTTGCGACCGCTGATCTCGCGGCGCCGCTGGTGGCGTACGGCGCGCTCGTGCATGTCCGGACCGCGGGCGCCGACCGGGCCCGGGAGCTGCCGGTCCGGGAGTACCTGGGCGCTGCCGGCCTGCCGCCGCACATCGTCGTCGAGGTCGAGCTGCCGGTGACCGGCGACGGCGCCTACCGGCGGTTCGCCCTGCGGGCGGGCCCGGCGCCGGCGGTCGCGACCGTCGCCGCCGTGCGCCCGGGCGGCGGCGAGCCGGTGCTCGTCGCCGGCGCGGTCGGCCGGGACGCGGCCCCGGTGCCGTTCCCCGGGCCTGGACCGGAGCCGCCACCGGCCGAGCTGCTGCGCTCCGACGCCCGGGGCAGCGCCGGTTTCCGCCACGCCCTGCTGCGGGCGCTCGCCCGGGAGGCCATCACCGAACTGGAGGCGACCTGATGGCGGACGCGACGGCGGGCAACCAGGCGGCCGGTGTGGGCGACGTCGTGGAGGTGGACGGCACGCCGGTGGCGGTGCCCGACGCGCTCGCGGCCGCGCCGCTGGCCGAGATGCTGCGGCAGGCCGGCTTCACCGGCGTGAAGACCCCGTGCGGGGAGGGCGGCTGCGGCGGCTGCACCGTGCTGCTCGACGGTGTCCCGGTCACGTCCTGCGTGGTGCCGGCGGCGCGGGCCCGGGGCCGGCGGGTGCGCACCGCCCCGGCCATCACCGCCGATGACGGCGTCGGCGCGCGGCTGGCCGGCGAGCTCGCCCGCCGGGGCGCGCTGCAGTGCGGGTACTGCGTGCCCGGCCTCGTCGCGTCGGCGTCGGCGCTGCTGGAGCGGACCGGTGACGGGGCGGTACCGACGGCGGACGAGGCGCGGGCGGCGCTCGCCGGGCACCTGTGCCGCTGCACCGGCTACGAGGGCCTCGTCGACGCCGTCCGCCGGGCCGCCGCCGGGACGGCGGGCGAGGCGCGGCCGCGTACCGACGGGCCGGGCAGGGCGCGCGGCACGCTGCGGTTCGCGGCCGATCACGGTCCGGCGGCCGGGGCGCTGACCGGGCTCCTGCTCACCGCGCAAACAGCGGGGGCGCGGGTGGAGGTGTCGCCGGAGTCGGCGCTGCGGGTGCCGGGCGCGGTCGCCGTGCTCGGCCCGCGGGACGCTCCTGCCGCGTTGTTCTCGACGAACCCGCACGTCGAGGACGACGTGCTGGCTCCGGCGGAGACCCCGGTGTTCGCCGCGCGCTCGCGGTTCGTCGGCGACGTCGTCGGCCTCGTCGTCGCCGAGACGCCGGCGGCCGCCCGCGAGATGGCCGCGCTGGTCGAGGTGCGCGAGACGCCGGAGCCGGGTGAGCCGTCGCTCTCGGCCGGTGAGGCCGTGTTCCGCCACGCCGTCGGCGTCGAGCAGGAGGTGCTCGACGCGGCGATGGCCGCGGCGGACGTGGTGGTGACCGGCAGCTACGTCGTGGAGCCCGGGCCGGTCGCCGCGCTGGAGCGGCCGGCGGCGCTGGCCGCCTGGTCGGACGGGCGCTGCCTGATCCACTGCACCTCGCAGACGCCGCAGGTGGTCCGCGTCCGGGTGGCGCGGCTGCTGGGGGTGGCGGCGGAGGCGGTCGAGGTCGCGCCGGTGCCGCTGGGCGGCGGGTTCGGCCTGAAGGAGGAGGTCTTCCTGGAGGTGGCGGCCGCGGTGGCAGCCAGGCACTGCGGCGGGCGGCCGGTGCTGGTGGAGATGACCCGGGCGCAGCTCGGGGCGCTGCGCCGCCGGCACGGCGCCACCGTCGAGGTCGCGACCGGCTGCGCGGCGGACGGCACGATGCTCGCCCGGTCGGTGACGATCCGCCTCGACGCCGGGGCCGAGGTGTCGCACAGCGCGCTCGTGCTGGAGAACGCGATGCTGGTCGCCGCGCAGGTGTACCCGGTGGGGGCGACCAGGGTGAGCGGGACCGTGACGCTGACCCCGCACACGCCGTCGTGCGCCTTCCGCGGCTATGGCGCGATGGAGGCCGGCTTCGCGCTGGAGAGCCACATGGACGAGCTGGTTAGGCGGTTCGGCGCCGACCCGGTCCAGTACCGCCGCCGGCACGTGCTGCGCGCGGGCGGGCGCGACCGGGTGAACGGCTGGCCGGTGGTGTCGTACGCCGCCGACGCCTGCCTGGACGCCGTAGCCGAGGCCGCGGCGGCGCACCCGCTCGCGCCGGACGACCCGGATGGGCGGTGGCGGCGGGGCCGTGGGCTGGCGTGGCTGACGATCGTCAGCTCCGCCTCCAGCGCGGCCCACCTCGACGAGGCCAGCGCGAATGTCCGGGTGGACCCCGACGGCACGGTGGCCGTCGAGACGGTCGTCCCGGACATGGGCCAAGGGCTGCACTCGATGCTCGCCGGGGTGGCCGCCGACCGGCTGGGCGTCCCGCCCGAGCGGGTGCGGGTGGAGCAGCAGCCCGCGACCGGGGGCACCCCCGCCGACGAGGGGACGTTCGCCAGCCGCGGTGTCTACCTGACGGCGAACGCGGTCGCGGCCGCCGCCGACGAGCTGGGCCGCTGCCCCCGGCCGGGCGCCCGGGCGCAGGGGCGGGCCGTCGCGCCGGACAACGGGCTGGTCGCCGGGGCGCAGCTGGTCGACGTCGCGGTGGACACCTGGACCGGGGCGGTGCGGGTGGAGCGGGTCGTGTCCGTGCACGACGTGGGCCGGGTGCTGGAGCCGGCGCTGGCCCGCGGCCAGGTGGTCGGCGGCGTCGTGCAGGGCATCGGGGTCGCCCTCGGCGAGCGGCTGCGCCACGTCGACGGGGTGCCGCTGGAGGTGAACCTGCTGGACCAGCCGATCCCGACCACCGCGGCCGCGCCGCAGATCATCGACCGTTACGTCGGGGACGCCGCCGCCACGCCCGGCCGGCTCGGTGCCAAGGGGCTCGGCGAGGCGCCGATGGTCGGCGTGCCCGCCGCGATCGCGAACGCCGTGTACGACGCGGTCGGGGTGCGGCTGCGGTCCCTGCCGCTGCACCCGGAGGCGGTCCTCGCCGCGTCAGGGCCCCCGCGGGGCGCTGCCTGGGCCAGGGCGCAGAATGAGCCGGGATTCGGCACGGGGGAGGTGCGCGACGTTGATCGGCAAGCTGCACTCGGTGGTCCTGGACTGCCCGGACCCGCGGGCGCTTGCGGAGTTCTACCGGCAGATCCTCGGGCTGCCGGTCACCGACGACGACCCGGACTGGGTGACCCTGGGTGACGCCACCACCGGCCGGGTCTGCTTCCAGCGGGCGCCGGACCACGTCCCGCCGCGCTGGCCCGACTCCGCCCACCCGCAGCAGCTGCACCTGGACATCCAGGTGGAGGACCTGGACGAGGGGCAGCGCCAGGTGCTGGCGCTCGGCGCGACGCTGCTGTCCGACACCGAGGACCCGGACGGCTTCCGGGTGTTCGCCGACCCGGCCGGCCACCCGTTCTGCCTCGTCGTCGAGTGAGCGCCCGGCGCTAGCTGGCGCCGGTGGCCGCGGCGCGGCGGGCGGAGATCGTCTCGACCAGGCGGGTGAGCGCCCGGACGACGCCGGCGC
>JADGHD010000091.1 GCA_019689615.1 Frankia sp.
CCCCCGGGGGCCGCGGGCCCGGCGGCGCCGCCGCGGGGGGGGGCGGGCGCCGGGCCGGTAGCCGGTCGCGGCCGCGCCCACGGCGGCCGGACGACCCGCGCCTGACCGAGGCGGTCACCCGGCAGTGGGAGCTCGTCGCCGAGCACGTGGCGGCGCTGCCGGACGCGGCGTTCGCGGCACCGAGCCCGCTGCCCGGCTGGTCGGTCGCTGACCTGGCCGCGCACTGCGCCCGGTCGATCAACGCGCTGGCGGTGGCGATCCAGGCCGGTGGCGAAGATCAGCGGCCCGGCGCCGCCCAGACGGACGCCGTCGGCTACCTGGGCGGGGTGGGCGCGCGGGCCGAGGCGGTCGCGGACACGGCGCGGGCGGACGCCGCCGGGCTCGCCCCCCAGGATCTGCGGGAGCGGCTGCGGGCCGCGGTGGCGGCGGCGACCGGCGCGCTGGCCGGCGCGCTCGCCGCGGCGCCCATGGGCGCTGGCGGGCCGCTGGACGTGGTCGTTCCGACGCCGGGCGGCCCGGCCCGGCTCGCCGACTTCCTGGTGACCCGGGCCGTCGAGGGCGTGGTGCACGGCATCGACCTGGGGCTGGCGGCACCGGACCGGGACGCGCTGCGGATCGTGGTACGGGCCCTGCTCGACCTGCTCGCGGCGCGCGCGCCGGGCCGGTCGGTGGAGGTGCGGGTGCCGCCGTTCGCGGCGGTCCAGGTGGTCGAGGGGCCCCGGCACACCCGCGGCACCCCGCCGAACGTCGTCGAGGCGGACCCGGTGGCGTTCGTCCAGGTCGCGGCCGGCCGGGCGGACTGGGCCGCGGCCGTGGCCGACGGCCGGATCCACGCCAGCGGCGAGCGGGCCGATCTGCGCCCGTACCTCCCGCTGCTGTGACGAGGGCCGCCCGGCCGCGGCCTGACGCGGCGGGCCGACGGCGGCGGCCGGCCACGGCTCGCGCCCGCCTGGCGGAATTCGCGCTGTGACGGTGGTCGCCGCACCCGCCCATTCGGGCGGGTTCTGGGTAACCCTTGGCAGGGACGGCAGCTCCCGGTCGCGATCAGTGGGCGCTGGCCCCTTGACCACTGTTAGCGTGAAACGTGATGGCTGGCGACGGCGCGTCCACGGGAGGAACCCCCACGGTGCCTCAGGGCGACTGGCGACGGAACCGAGGAGACGCGGTGTCAGTGACCAGGGGGACGGCGGCTGCCCGCGGCGCGGACGGCGGCCAGGACTGGGCGGACGAGCTGCGCGACGCCGCCGGCCCGCAGGACGCCTGCGGCGTCTTCGGCGTGTGGGCGCCCGGCGAGGACGTCGCCAACCTCACCTACTACGGCCTGTACGCGCTGCAGCACCGCGGCCAGGAGGCGGCCGGGATCGCGGTCGCCGACGGCCGGTCGATCGTCGTCTTCAAGGAGCTGGGCCTGGTCGCCCAGGTGTTCGACGAGCGGACGCTGTCCAGCCTGTCCGGGCACCTGGCCGTCGGGCACACCCGCTACTCCACCACCGGCTCGTCCACCTGGGAGAACGCCCAGCCCTCCTACCGCACCAGGCGTTCGGGCGGCGGCATCGCGCTGGCGCACAACGGCAACCTGACCAACATCATGGAGTTGGCCGAGGAGCTCGGCGACGAGCGCGACGCCGGCATGCACGCCACCACCGACTCGGACCTGATCACCGCCCTGCTGGCCCGCCACGACGGGCCGACGCTGGTGGAGGCTGCCCTGGCGGTGCTGCCCCGGCTGCGGGGCGCGTTCTCACTGGTGTTCTCCGACGAGTCCACGCTGTACGCGGCGCGCGACCCGCACGGCATCCACCCGCTGGTCCTCGGCCGGCTGGACGACGAGGCGAAGGCGCCGGCGGCGGCCGGCAGCGGGTGCTGGGTGGTGGCCAGCGAGACCTGCGCGCTGGACATCGTCGGCGCGCAGTTCGTCCGCGAGATCGAGCCGGGCGAGCTGCTCATCATCGACGCCGCGGGGCCGCGGTCACGCCGGTTCGCCCCGGCCGACCGGCACGGCTGCCTGTTCGAGTTCGTCTACCTGGCCCGCCCGGACTCGACCATCTCCGGCCGTTCGGTGCACGCCACCCGGGTTGAGGTCGGCCGGACGCTGGCCCGCGAGGCACCGGTGGAAGCCGACCTCGTGATCCCCGTGCCGCAGTCGGGCGTGCCGGCGGCCGTCGGGTACGCGGAGGCGTCCGGGATCCCGTTCGGCGAGGGCCTGGTCAAGAACTCCTACGTCGGCCGGACGTTCATCCAGCCGTCGCAGACGATCCGCCAGCGCGGCATCCGGCTCAAGCTGAACCCGCTGCGCGAGGTGATCGAGGGGCGCCGGCTGGTCGTCGTCGACGACTCGATCGTGCGCGGCAACACCCAGCGCGCGCTGGTGCGGATGCTGCGCGAGGCTGGCGCTGCCGAGGTGCACGTGCGGATCTCCTCCCCGCCGGTGCGCTGGCCGTGCTTCTACGGGATCGACTTCGCCACCCGGGCCGAGCTGATCGCCAGCGGCGCTGGTGTGGAGCAGGTCCGGGAGTCGCTCGGCGCCGACTCGCTGGCGTACGTCTCGCTGGAGGGCCTGGTCGCGGCCGCCCGCCAGCCGGTGAACGAGCTGTGCCGGGCCTGCTTCGACGGGATCTATCCGGTGCCGCTGTCCGACTCGGAACGGCTCGGTGGCAAGCACCGGCTGGAGACGATCGGCAGCGGCCAGGCGACCGGGCAGGCGCTGGCCGAGGCGTTCCGCCGGCGGGTGGTGGTCGGCATGAACGGCGCCGACCCGTCCCCCGACGACCTGGACGGCATCGGCGACCTGGCCGGCCTGCGGCTGACCGGGGACCCGGTCGAGGAGCTCGTCGGTGCCCGCGAGGGCCAGCTCGGGGCCGCCGGCCCCACCGGTGAGCCAGCGGAGGCCGGGCCGCGGGTCGCGCCGGCGGGCAGCGGCGGCGGCCGGCCGTGACCGGGGCGTCGTACAAGGCGGCCGGCGTCGACGTCGCGGCCGGGGAGCGGGCCGTCGACCTGATGCGCGGGCACGTCGCCCGGGCCAGCCGGCCGGAGGTGGTCGGATCGCTCGGCGGGTTCGCCGGCCTGTTCGCGCTGGACACCTCGCGCTACCGCCGTCCCCTGCTGGCCTCGTCCACCGACGGCGTCGGCACCAAGATCGCGCTGGCCCAGGCCATGGACACGCACGACACGGTCGGCATCGACCTGGTCGCGATGGTCGTCGACGACCTGGTGGTGTGCGGCGCCGAGCCGCTGTTCCTGCTGGACTACATCGCCTGCGGCCGGCTGGACCCTGACCGGGTCGCCCAGCTCGTCGCCGGCATCGCCACCGGCTGCGAGCTGGCCGGGGGCGCCCCGGGGGGGGGGGGGGCCGGCCCCGCCCCCCGGGCGGCGGGGGGCCCGGCGCCGCCCTGGGCGGCGGCGAGACGGCCGAGCACCCCGGGCTGATGGGGCCGCAGGACTACGACCTGGCGGCGACCGGGGTGGGCGTCGTCGAGGCCGACGAGGTGCTCGGGCCGGAGCGGGTCGTGGCCGGGGACGCGCTGATCGCGATGGCGTCCTCCGGGGTGCACTCCAACGGGTTCTCGCTGGTGCGCCACATCCTGTTCGGCGAGGTCGACAGGGCCCACCCGGGTGGGATCGGCCCGGCCGGGCAGGCGGTGCTGCGTGCCCACGAGCCCACGCTCGGCACCACCCTGGGCGAGGTGCTGCTGACGCCGACCCGGATCTACGCGCGGGACTGCCTGGCCCTGGCCGCCGCGACCGATGTGCACGCGTTCGCGCACATCACCGGCGGCGGGATCGCCGCCAACCTGGCCCGGGTGATCCCGGCCGGGCTGGCCGCGGTGGTCGAGCGGGCCAGCTGGACGCCGCCGCCGGTGTTCACGCTGCTCGCGGAGCGCGGGCAGGTGCCGGCGGCCGAGATGGAACACACGTTCAACCTCGGCATCGGCATGATCGCCGTGGTCGCGGCCGGGGCGGCCGACGCCGCGGTGAAGCTGCTCACCGACCGGGGCGTGCCGGCGTGGGCCGTGGGCACGGTCGAGCCGGAGCCCGGCGGCCAGACCGGCACCGCCCGGCTGGTCGGCGCCCACCCCTGAGCTTCCTGGACGAGGTCGCTGGGCCCGTGGGGTAACGGGCCGCCCCGCCGCGGCGCGCCAGCGATGGCCACCGCGCCGGCCGCTGCCGTGCCCGACGGATCCCGCCGCGCGCGGCCGCGCGCCACCAGGCCGTGTTGCGCCGCGGAAGGCGCCAGGAAACCAGCCGCCGACGAATGGACCAGCCAGGCAGGCCGATCTCCGTCAGCGTGCCGGTGAACGCCTACGGCGTTGGGGGAACCGCCACCCGCTCAGCGGTTCGACCGACGGTCCTCGTCGTCGAAGTACGCGCTGTAGTCGTCGTACTCGTCGTCCGCGTACGGATCTTCGTCCTCGGTGTCCCGAGCCGAGCCGCCAGCGCCCAGATCAGCCTTCAGGCGGTCGATGTCCATCGTTGGCGAGCTGTACTTGAGCTGGCGGGCGACTTTCGTCTGCTTGGCCTTCGCTCGGCCGCGCCCCATGGCTCGACCCCCTCGAACATGACGACGGGGACCCGCCCCGGTGCTCTCACTGTCTCGTGCTTCCCGAGACTACAGGGATCGCGGGGCGGTCGGCACGTCAACCCGTCAGTTGCCTGTCGGCGCAGCCACAAGTACGGACTGTGACAGTCCGGCCCTGGCCTGCCCGTTTGCCGGATTTCACCGGCGCGGCCGACGTCTGGACCGGCTAAGGCAGCTTCTGGCGCCCTACGGCACGAGGATCCGCCGAAGCCGGGCTATGCCCGCCATCCGCCGCTCCGCGTAGGCGCTCGCGGCGGCGGCCGGGGTGCGGCCCTCGGCCTCGGCGAGCGCGAACACGTCCAGCGTCGTCTGGTAGATCCGCGCCGCCGCGGCCTTGGCCCGCTCGGGCCGGTAGCCGCCGTCGCCCAGCTCGTCGGCGACCTGGATCAGGCCGCCGGCGTTGACCACGAAGTCCGGCGCGTACAGGACCCCGGCGTCGGCGAGCAGCTTGTCGACGCCGGCGTGGGCGAGCTGGTTGTTCGCCCCGCCGCAGACCACCCGCGCGCCCAGCCGGCCGACGGTGGCGTCGGTGAGCACCCCGCCGAGGGCGTTCGGCGAGAACACGTCGGCCTCGATCTCGAGCAGCTCGCCCGGGTCGTCGACGATCGTCACCTCGGGGTGCCGCTCGCGCAGCCGGGCGAGCGCCGCCTGGCTCACGTCCCCGGCGATGACCCGCGCCCCGTCCGCCAGCAGGTGGCCGACCAGCCGGGAGCCGACCTTGCCGACGCCGCTGACCGCGACGGTGCGGCCGGTCAGGCTGGGGGTGCCCCAGACCCGGCTCGCGCACGCCCGCATGCCCTCGAACACCCCGTAGGCGGTCAGCACCCCGGAGTCGCCGGAGCCGCCGTACGCTGGCGAGCGGCCGGTGACCCACCGGCACTCCCGGCCCACCACGTCCATGTCCGCGACGTAGGTGCCGACGTCGCAGGCGGTGACGTAGCGCCCGCCGAGCGAGGCGACGAACCGCCCGTAGGCGCGCAGCAGCTCCTCCGACGAGTCCTTCGCCGGGTCGCCGATGATGACGGCCTTGCCGCCGCCGAGGTCGAGGCCGGCGCAGGCCGCCTTGTAGGCCATGGCCTTCGCCAGCGCCAGCACGTCGGCGAGGGCGGACTGCTCGTCCGGGTAGGGGTGGAACCTCGTGCCGCCGAGCGCCGGGCCGAGCGCGGTCGAGTAGACCGCGATGATCGCCCGCAGCCCGGAGTCGGGATCGGAGCAGAACACGACCTGTTCGTGGTCTGGGGCGGCGTCGAACACCCCGCTCGCGGTCACCATGCCGCGAACCTTACGGCGACCGGGGGAGCGCATGGGCGCCATCCCGTGCCGGCCGAGGAAGGTCCCGGCCGCCGGAGCCGGCCGCCGGCGGCGGTGGCGGGCTGTGGGGCGGGCTGTGTGCTGGGTCGCCGCGAACCCACGGCACAGGAGGGGCCCGAGCGTGCCAGGATCGATCCGGAACCGGGCGCGCCTGCCCCCGGCCGCGTCGGCGCTGGCAGCGACGTCGCGACAGGCGCCCCGGCCCGGGTCCCGTTGGCCATGTCGACTCACGAACAGGGTGGGAGCCGTGCCCGTCGTCTCTCCAGCGGCGTATCTGAGAGTGTTCGAACCACTGGCGGCGTTCCCACCCGCCGAGCGCCTGCGCTGGCAGCGGTTCGCCGCCGCGGCGCCGCCGCCGTCCCGGCGGGCGGGCAGCCGCCGCGAGCGGATGGTCGCCCTGGTCGCGACCGTGCGCCCGACGCTCGACGTGGCGACCGAGGCCGCGTTCGTGCAGGTGATCGATGGGCTGATGTACGTCTGCCCCTGGTCGACCCAGCTGCGGGTGTGGCAGTCGGCGCTGGAGTTCCGCCGGCTGATGCCGGAACGGGTGGCGGAGGCGTTCCTGCCGCGGCGGATCATCGACCCGGCCGAGACCGAGCTGGACCGCTGGCGGGCGCGCCGGCCGGAACTGAAGGTGCACATCCAGACCGCGACCTGGGCGGTGCCCGCGCCATGGTTCCTGCTGTTCGACCCATCGGAGCGGACCCTGGTGACCGGGGACACCGCCGACCGGTCGCTGATCTACCGGACGGAGATCAGCCTGGCCCGGCGCCGGATCGCCGAGGCGATCGAGGCACTAGCCGCGATGCGGGCGGTCATGCCCGACCCGGCTGCTACCGAGGGGGTGGTGGAGCTGGCCCGATGGTTGGAGACATTCCACCCCAGGAGCAGGGTCGAACTGGACTACGACGGGTTGGTTGACCTGCTCGACGATGACGTGCTTCGGCGGGACACCTCGGTCGAGGACCTCGCTGAGGCGGTCCGGGCGTTACGCCAAGGGCGAACAGACCGCGCGGCCGAGGCATACGAGCGAGTGATCGTTCGTTGGCGACCCATGCAGGCAAGGGAATCCGCGAGCTGATCGCGGGGCGTCGCTAACGCTGAGTCGCCGCTCGCTTCGGACGAGCCGTGACTAGTCAGCAGATGGTCCCGACGTGCCATGTCCGAAATGCCCCCGAAGGATGCACGATCTGTATGGGACGGAGCGACGCTCTGTGACGGGAGGCCAACGCAATGACGACGAGAACGCCGGATGCTGAGCCGCTGCTGACTCCGGCCGAGGTGGCCACGATGTTCCGGGTGGACCCGAAGACGGTCACCCGGTGGGCCAAGGCGGGGAAGCTGACGTCGATCCGGACGCTCGGCGGGCATCGCCGCTACCGGGAGGCGGAGGTCCGCGCCCTGCTGAAGGGGGTCCCCAACATGGGCGGAGACATCTGAGGCGAGCAATCAACCGGTAACTGGCGTCACCTCGCTCCTGGCGGCTTCGGCCCTGGTCGGGCCCGCGCCATGTCGCCGACCCGTGCGCCGGGGGAAGGTGCACACAGGTCGGGTAGGTCGGACAAGTCAGAAGGCTGTCCGGGCGCGGCCCCCTGGGATAGGGCCGAAGGTCCAGAGGTCCGGTTACCGGAGGACAGAAGGAACGGCCCGGTCGGGTCCGCCGGGGGCCGACGCGTTGGCGTCGCGCCTGGGGGTGGCGGCCCCGTACCGGCATGTCCTGTTCGCGTAGCCGTCCGCGTCCCCGCCGGGCCCTGTCGCTCGCCCGCGGGGACGAGCCCCTGGCACCGCCGCGCCGGATCCGCCGGCCCGTGGGTGCCAGGGGCCTGGTTCGGCAGGTCGGCACGCGGGCAGGCCGGATGACCGGGCGGACGGGCGGTCGCGCGCCGTCCGTGCTGCCGCCGTTCGGCGGTATCGTCCCCGGTCGGGCCGGCACGGCGGCGGGCATGCTGCCGGTGGGGGTGAGCGATGGGAGCGGACCCGAACCGGCCAGCCGACCGTACGCCGGGCCCAGCCAGGGACCGCACGGACAGATGGGGCACCACCTACCTGCCCGGCCGCCGGCGGCCGCCCGGCCCGTTCGTGATGGTGCTGCCGGCCGAGGGCGCGGTCGTCGACCTGCTCGGGGCGATGCGGCACCGGCTGGGCATGGAGGTCGCCTGGCTCGGCCGGATCGATGGCGACCGGCAGATCGTGCAGGTGGTCGACGGTGACGGGGAGTCGTTCGGGCTCCGCCCGGGCACCGCGATGCACCGCGAGCGCGGCTACTACGCCCGGGTGATCAATGGCGAGCTGCCCTCGATCATCCCCGACGCGCGGACCGACCTCGCCGCCCGCGCGCTGCCAGTCACCGACGAGAAGTCGATCGGGGCCTACGCCGCCGCTCCGGTGTACGAACGCGACGGGGCGCTTTACGGGATCCTCGGCGCGATGTCCCATGAGCCGCGGCCCAACCTGCAACGCGACGGGCAGTTCCTGCGGCTGCTGGCCGAGGTGTTCAGCGACTCGGTGTCGGACGTGCGCCGGGTCTGGGAGTACCGATCGGCGTTCTGGGACCGCATCAACGAGTTCATCGAGGCCGGCGGGCCGGAGATGGTCTTCCAGCCGATCGCCGAGATCACGCACGGCCGGCGCATCGTCGGCGTCGAGGCGCTGTCCCGCTTCCCCAACGACCCGGCCCTGACCGGCGAGTCGGCCGAGGCACGGCAGGAGGACCGCGCCGAAGGCGTGCCCGGCCCGCAGTGCGGGCGCTCGCAGTGCGGGCGCTCGCCGTGCGAGCACTGGGAGTGGGGCGAGGCGCCCGAGCGCTGGTTCGCCGAGGCCGCCGCCGTGGGATTGGGCCGGGAGCTGGAGCTGGCGGCGGTGCGCGCGGCGCTGGCCGACCTGCCGCGGCTGCCCGACCCGCTGTTCATGTCGATCAACGTTTCCCCCGGCACGGTGGGGCCGGAGCTGCTGGAGCTGATCCGGGCGGCCCAGCCGCGGCGGGTCGTGCTGGAGATCACCGAGCATGAGCGGATCTCCGAGGACACACCGATCTGGCAGACCATCGCCGAGCTGCGCGAGCTCGGTGTGCGCATCGGCGCGGACGACGTCGGGATGGGGTACGCCGGGCTCGCCCAGCTGCTGGTGCTGCGGCCCGAGCTGGTGAAGATGGACCACTTCATCACCCACGGGGTCGACAGCGACCCGGCACGGCGCGTCATCGCGACCGCGCTGACCAAGATCTCCGACGAGATCGGGGCCTGCGTGCTGGCCGAGGGCATCGAGACCGAGGCCGAGCTGGCCACGCTGATCGCCACGGGCGTCCAGCTCGGCCAGGGCAACCAGATCGCGCAGCCGAGCACGCTGCCGCTGCGCCTGCCGCCGGAGACGCCGGCCGCGGCAGCCGCGCGGCCGGACAGCCAGGACGGCGCCGGGGGCAGCTGACCGGTCGGCTGGCCAGCGATCGTGTCGGCGACGCGGCGCGGTCGCCGGTCAGACCGGCAGCGCGGCGTAGTCCGCGGCGCGCACCGTGGCCACGGCGAGGCCGGCCGCGGGGCAGTGGATGCCGTCGAGCGCGATCCAGCCGTGGTCGAGCTCGGTGAACGCCGCCCAGGCCGGAACGTGCTCGCGCAGCCGGAACGGCCGCGGCTGGCCGTCGACGGGGAGCACGACGGTCCGCCAGTCCTCGGCATCGGGGTTGTTGGACAGCCAACCGGCCAGTTCGAGCTGGTAACGCCACCACTCCTGGCGAGCGGTTGAGTCCGGTGCAAAGTCCGGCGCGACTGCGTGCAGCATGCTCTGCTGTGCCCAGCCGATCGCGTCGTCGGCGGCCGTCGGCTTGAACTCCCTTTCGCCGATCCTTGTCGCGGGAAGCCGGGGAACGGTCGTCACGATGACCCTCGGTCCGGCATGGGTGGCGTCCCCGTGGCCGAGGCAGACCCGCCAGACCTGTTCTGACCAGGGCCGTCGGGTGTCCCACAGCTCGAGCCAGCGCGGTTCGAGCTGTCCGGGGCGCAGTCCGTAGATCGGGAATTCGGCGGTGGGTGGGGGCAGCAGACCCGGCATCGCCTCAGTGTGCCGCCGCGCTGGCGTGGGCTGACGGTCGACCCGGCCGGACGGCGACCGTCCTCGTTTCCCCGGCCAGCGAACACCCGGCTCGTACCGCCGTGTCGATGCGGCGTGGATTGTTCGTAGTGAAAGATTCGGCTTTGCGGTGGTTCGTGGACGGCCATCGATTTCCTCGCCGTTCGTCGCCCGGCCGCCCTGGCCTGGCGCGCGGCTGGGCGGTCGAGGTGGGCGCACGCAGCGATCGCGGGCGGGAGTCACCGCTGCCCCACCGGCGCGGCACGAGGGTGGGGGCATGGCCGGGCCGCGGCGACCCGGGCACATCCAGCGCCCATCGGCTAACCGCCGTAATAGGTCAATAAGAACACTGGAATCGCAACTCGGCCGGTATTTGGCGGTGTTCGCCCGACGATGGCGAGGCGACCTGGGGTGGCTCGGGCCGGGCTGCGGCAAAATCGGGTCATTCTCAGGCGTGTCACCACCACTCCGGCGACCGGAGTGCGCCCTGCGGCGTGATCTGGTGTGCCCGCGGGAGCCGCGCCCGGTGGGGAGGAACCTATGCGACGTCGGGATCGCGACCGCATCGACCGCGTTGACCGCATCGACCGCGTCGAGCTCGCCGACACCGTCGGCAGCGATCTCGTCGCCAGCGCTGACCACTGGGCGTTCACGTGGGCCTTCTGACGCGCACGCGGGGCGGTAACCGCGGCTCGGCGTCGTCCGCCGGCAGTGGGGGCGGTGCGCGGCGCGGGGACGACCGGGAGCGCGTCGGCCGGCCGCTGCGCGCGACCGACCCGTCCACCGTCGGCGCCTACAGCATCCTGCGCCTGCTCGGCGAGGGCGGGATGGGAACCGTCTACCTCGGCGAAGCCCCCGACGGGCGCCGGGTCGCCGTTAAGGTGATCCAGTCGGAGCTGGCCAGGGAACCGGAGTTCCGGGAGCGGTTTCGGGCCGAGACCGCGCACGCGCGCCAGGTTTCGGAGTTCTACACGGCCGCCGTGCTCGACGCGGACCCGGACGCGGAGCTGCCCTACCTGGTGACCGAGTACGTGCCCGGGCCGACGCTGGGCGCCGCCGTCGCCAGGGGCGGGCCGCTCGGCCCGGACGACCTGTCGCGCCTGGCCGTCGGCATGGCCGCCGCGCTCACCGCGATCCACGCCGCCGGGATCGCGCACCACGACCTCAAGCCCTCCAACGTGCTGCTCGGCCCGTCCGGCCCCCGCGTCATCGACTTCGGCATCGCCAACGGCTTCGGCTCGCTCGCCGCCACGTCCGCCCACCAGCAGGGCGGACGCGAGCACGGCGGGAGCGGCCGTGGCCGTGGTGGGAGCCGCGGCCACGGGCGCGGCGCCCGGGCGGGTGGCCGCGGCCGCGGGCACGACGCCAGCCAGATCGGCACCCCCGGCTACATGGCGCCGGAGCAGGCGCGCGGGGAGGAGGTCGGCCCCGCCGCCGACGTCTTCGCCTGGGCGGCCGTGATGACGTTCGCGGCGAGCGGCAAGCCGCCGTTCGGCGACGGCACCCCCGAGGAGCTGCTGCACCGGGTGGCCACCGCCGAGCCGGACCTGCGCGCGCTGCCGCCGGACCTGGTCGGCCTGGTGCGCAAGGCGTTCAGCAAGGATCCCGCCGCCCGCCCGACCGCCGGCGAGCTGCTGCTGACCCTGATGGGCGAGGACACCGCGACCACATCCCGGTCCGCGAGCACCTCCACCAGCTCGGGCACCTCCACCAGCCCGAGCACCACCACCAGCTCGGGCAGGTCCGATCGCTCGACCGAGAGCCGCCGCCGCGACCGCCGGGCGCGCGACTCCGCCCCGCGGGTCGCGCCGCCACCGCCCTCCGCGCAGCCCACGCCACCGGTTCCGGCGGCGCCGGCCGATGCGGGGCCGCAGGCTCCCGAGCCAGCCACTCCCACGCCCGCGGCCGCCGAACGGCAGCCAGCACTGCCGCCGATCCCGCCCGAGCCGTCCTCCCCGCCACC
>JADGHD010000092.1 GCA_019689615.1 Frankia sp.
GGCCGCCCGCGGGTGGGGGCGCCCCGGCGGGGGGGCGGCCGTAGGCCGACCAGCCCGCAGAACGCGCCAGGCACCCGGATCGAGCCGCCGGTGTCGGTGCCGATGCCGAGGTCGGCGATGCCGGCGGCGACGACGCTCGCCGAGCCGGACGACGAGCCGCCGGGGACGCGGTCGGGCGCGGCCGGGTTGGGCGGGGTGCCGTAGTGGCTGTTGACCCCGAACATGCCCATCGCGAGCTCGTCGGTCGCGGTCTTGCCGACGACGGTGGCGCCGGCCGCCAGCAGCGCCTCGACGCAGGGGGCGGTGCGGGTGGCCGGCGGGCCGGCGGACAGGGTCGGGTTGCCGGCTGCGGTGACCCGGCCGGCGATGTCGATCAGGTCCTTGACGGCGACCATCACCCCGTCGAGCGGGCCGGAGCCGGTGGGCGCCACCTTCACGTCGCCGTCCGGCGCCCACGGGGTGGCCGGGGCCGCCGCGTCGCCGGGCCGGGCGGGGGCGCTGGTCACGCCGCCCTCCCGGCCACGCCGGCCGCCGCGCCCGCCGGGGTGGGCAGGCCGTAGGAGTCGAGGAACCCGGTGGCGAGCGCCTCGGCCTCGGCGAACGGGTAGAAGCGGTAGGCGTAGCCCTTCACGACCGGGACGGCGCCGGAGTAGAAGCGCTCGTACTGCACATGCCGGCCGGCGAACTCCGAGCCGACGAGATCCCAGGCCAGCTTGAACAGCTTCACCCGCTCGGCCAGCGGCAGCCGGTCGCTGCCCATGAGCACCTCCATCGCCGCCGCCTCGTCGGCGTCGAGCAGGTCGCCCGCCGCGGCCGGCACCTGGATGACGCCACCGGCGGCGAGCTCCCCGAGGATCTTCACGGCCCGTGGGTAGACCTCGGTCTGCATGCCGAGCGCGGCGTAGAGGTACTTGCCCGCCGGCCGGTACACGCCGGCCTCGTCCTGCGTGGCGAAGGCGTGCGCGGACTCGGTGAGCGCCTCGGACACCGTCTGGATGCCGGCCAGGTCGGCCAGCTCGTGGCGGATGGCGGGATCACGGTCGCGGCCGTTCGCCCGGACGATGAGGCTGGCGACGCCGGTCAGGAAGCGCAGCTTCGCGGTCAGCCGGATGATCGACTGCAGGTTGCCGATCTGGTGGGCGGCGGTGCCGAAGAACTGCCGGTTGACGACCTCGACGCTGCCGGCCGCGAACACCCGCTCCCAGGGCACCAGCACCCGGTCGAAGACGACCATCGCGTCGGTCTCGTCGAAGCGGGCCGACAGCGGGTAGTCGAAGGGGCCACCGCTGGTCGCGTACGGGCGGCGGCAGATCAGCCGCAGGCCGGGAGTGGCGATCGGGATGATGAACGACAGCGCCTTGGCCTCGTCGCCCGGGGAAAGCGGCCGGACGCTGGTCACGAAGATCTCGTCGGCCACGGCGGCGCCGGTGCCGAGCATCTGCGCGCCGTCGACCACGATGCCGTCCGAGCGCTCCTCGACGAGCTGGACCGGGCGGACCCGGCTGGTCGGGTCGGTCGGGTTGTGCTGCGGCGGGACGATCGAGTTCGTGATCCACAGCCCGCGGGCGGCGGCGTACTCGTGGAACGCGACCACGTTGGCGCCGAGCTGGTGGCGGTCGGTGTCGAAGACCGCCGGGTGGCTGGCGAAGCCGGCGAGCACGCCGGAGACGTGGTCGGGGCCGCGGCCGATGAAGCCGTGGGTCAGCCGGCACCAGTGCTCCAGCGCCCGCTTGCGCAGCTCGTGCTGCTCCCAGGTGCGCGGGATCGTGAACAGCGCCAGCCCGCCGGTGTCCGGGTCGACCAGCGGGCTGTCTGGCTCGCCGGCGGCGTCGTAGACGGCGGCCATGGTGGCGACGATGCCGGCGAACGCGGGGTGCTCGGCGACGTTGCCGACGAGCTTCCCGCCGACGTGGACGGTGCGGCCGTCGTCGAGCGCGGCGATGTACTCCTTGCCGGTCCGCGGGCCGGCGGCGGGGCTGCCGGCGTTGCCGGGGGTGGCGTCGGTGGGCATCTGCCTGCCTCCTCAGGTCGCGAGGATCTCGGTGTCGCCGGGGCCGGTGAACAGGTCGGCGGGGGTGAACGAGGTGGTGATCAGCCCGTCGGCCAGGCAGTACTCGATGGCCTGGGCGAGCATCCTGGTGTTGGCGGCCAGCCCCGAGCTCCAGTAGTCGGCGCCGAGCAGGGCCTCGGTCTCCAGCAGCTCCTCCAGCTGCCAGGGCAGGACCGTGTCCAGGGCAGCCGAGTCGAACAGCGCCGCTCTGGCCGCGGCATGGGCGGCGGTGAACGCGCGGAACAGCGCCCCGGGAAGCCACGGAGCCGCCGCGGCGACCGGCCGCTTGACCGCCAGGACGTGCATCGCCGGGAAGATCCCGGTCGTCCGGTAGTAGGCCAGCTCGGCGGCGCGGACGTCCTCGAACAGGCGGCGCACGCCTGGCCCTGGCCAGGTGGCCGGGGCACGGGCGGTGACCAGCGCGTCGATCTCGCCGTCGGCGAGGAGCTGGGCCAGGCTGGCGTCGGTGCGGTGCTCGAGGGTGAAGCCCGGCGGGTAGTACTGCGGGTGCTCGTCGCCGGAGCGTGGCTCCTCCATGCCGCCGATCACGTAGGTCGGGGAGAACCGGTCCAGGCCGTAGTGGTCCTGCAGGATGCCGCGCAGCCAGACGGCGGCGGCCATGTCGAACACCGAGATGCCGATCCGCCGGCCGGCGAGGTCGGCCGGGCGGGTCACGCCGCTCTTCTCGCTGACGAACACGCACGACAGCCGGAAGTGCCGGGACGGGAAGACCGGGATCGCCAGGTACGGCCTGGCCGGGTCCTCCAGGGTCCGCAGGTACGTCGCCAGCGGGAACTCGCAGACGTCGAACGGGTGCTGGGCGAGCTGCAGGTTGAACAGCGCCTGCACGCCCATCAGCGTGATCTTCGGCTCGACGCCCTCGATCGTGACCTGGCCGGTCGCCAGCGGGCGCGTCCGGGCCGTGTCCGACAGCCCGATGGCCAGCTTCATGAGGCTCGCTTTCTCGTGACCGCCGCCACCTGGGCGTGCAGGCTGGACTGGAAGCGGGGATCGAGCTCCCATTCGATCGGGATCACCCGTCCGATCCGCTCGATGATCTCGGGGGCCAGCTCGGCCGCGTTGTTCACCACGACCACCGGCTCGCCGACGAGCTGGCGCGGGTCGTCGACGCCCACCTGCACCGCGTCGATCCGCCCCGGGAAGTACTGGCCGACCACCGCGGTCATCCACTGCACGCCGCGGCGGCTCGGCGCGACGACCACGATCCGCTCCTGGTCGCGCACCTCGATCAGGCCGCGCAGCGCCGTCGGCGAGGCCACCAGGTTCAGCTCCACCACCCGGTCGAAGTCGGCCACCAGGCCGTCGACGTCGTTCAGGTGGAAGATCGGCACCGCGACCGCGTCGAACTCCTCGTCGAGGCGCCGTCCGGCCGCCTCCTGCAGCAGCACCGGCGCCACCTCGACGCCGGTCGCCCGGCGCACCGCGTCCTGGACCTGGCGCAGGTCGCGCTCGTTGCACTCGACCACCGCGATCCGTGGCAGCGCGTCGACCCGCGCCAGCGCGTCGCCGACCAGCGCGGCGAGCTCGGCGGCGGTCAGCCCCAGCCGGCGGGCGCGCAGCAGCACCTCGTCGAGCTGGCGGGCGACGACCGAGCGGGACTCCACCGTCTCCGAGTGGTTGGGCTCGACGAACACGCCGCGGCGGGCGACCGTGCGCAGCCGGCCGGCGGCGACCAGCCGCCCGATCGCCCGGTCGACGGTGGACGGGTTCGACCGCAGCTCCTGGGCGAGCGCCCGGACCGACGGCAGCTTGGACCCGGCGGGGTAGTAGCCGGTGAGGATCCGGTCAAGCAGCCCGCGGTGGATCTCGTCGACGGTGGGCGCGATGTCCGCCGTCACGGCGCCTCCGCCGGCGCGGGGGCCGGGGTGATGCCGCTGCGGTTGCCGACCGTGTAGTCGAACGCGTCCGGCTGCGGGGCGACCAGCTCGCCGTAGAGCTCGGGACGGCGGGCGCGCAGCAGGCCGGGGATCGAGTCGAACGGCTTCGGCTCGGCCATCGAGTCGTCCTGCGAGCGCAGCCAGCGCATCCGCTCCAGGTCACAGGTGGCGACGACGAGCTCGGCCCGCCCGGCGACGGCCAGCGGGTGCTCCGGGCCTGTGATCATGGCCGCGCCCTGCTCGTCGCCCCACAGGTTGTTGGTCAGGCCGACGTAGCACAGGTTCTCGATCGCGCGCGCCTGGATGATGATCTGCCAGTTGCGGGTCAGGCTGGTGAAGCCGCCGCCGGCCGGCGAGAGGATGATCTCGGCGCCGCGCAGCGCGACGATCCGCGGGACCTCCGGCGTCCACATCTCCGAGCAGACGACGATCCCCATCGGGGTGTCGTCCAGGGTGAAGGTGCCGAAGGCGTCGGCCGGGGAGATCAGGCCGTGCTCGTCGTCGACCGGGACCGTGGCCGGATGGGTGCGCTCGTAGCGGTGGACCGTGCCGCCGGCGCGGTCGACGACGTACACGACGAGCCGGTGCCTGCCGTCCTGGCACAGCTCGGTCCGGCTCCAGACGACGTTGATGTCGCCTTCCTTGGCCGCCTGGGCCATCCGCGGGCCGGCGTCGTAGAAGGCGTCGCGCGGGCGGACCGGTCCGGGGCTGAACTCGGGGAAGCAGACCAGGTCGGCGCCGGCGGCCGACGCGCGGGCGATCAGCCTCACCGCGTGCTCGACGTTCGGGGTTCCGTCCGGCCCGGGGATCCGGCGCGGCTGGGCCATGGCCAGCGTGTACGAGCTGCGGGTCATGGGGGCGAGGCTAGAGCCGAAAAAGGCCTTCCCGGCTGGCTGAAACCGGGTGTTTACGGCCGGAGGCAGGGTTTCCCAATGCTGTTACAAGCGGCGGGACAGAGGGACAGTTCGGCGGGTGGATCCGCAGGTCAACCGGGGTGAGACCTGGGTCTCGGACTCTGTCGACCGGCCACGGAACGGGTTTACGTTGTGCGCCGTGCGTCCCTGGATCCTGTTAGCCGCGCTGGTCGTCGCGGTGTCCGCCGTGTTCGACCTGGTTCACCTGCCCACCCCGGCGCTTTTCGGCGCGCTGGTCGGCGCGCTGATCTACGCGCTCAGCCGGCCGGTGAAGCCGCTGCGGCTGCCGGAGTGGTCGTTCCAGGGCGGGCAGGCGGTGGTCGGGGTGATCGCCGGTACCGGGATCGACTGGGGGAGCCTGACCGCGCTGGGGCCGCGGTGGCTCATCGTGGTCGTGGTCTCCTGCTTCTCGCTGGTCGTCAGCGTGGTGATCGGGCAGATGCTGACGCGGCACGGCGTCACCCGGGTCACCGCGACGTTCTCGTCCATCGCCGGTGGCGCCGCCGGGCTCACCGCGCTCGCCGAGGAACTGCGGGCCGACGCGCGTGTCGTGGCCGTGCTGCAGTACCTGCGGCTGCTCGTGGTCCTGGCGGTGATGCCGGCCGTCGTCACGCTCGTCTTCGGGGAGCGGGGGAACGGCGGCGATCTCGCTGCTTCCGCGGACGAGTGGACCGTCGGTCTGCCGTTCGCGGCGATCGCGATCGTCGCCGGGCTGTGGCTGGGCAAGCTGGCGCGGCTGCCGTCGGCGCCGATCCTCGGGCCGCTGCTGGCCGCCGCCGCGCTCACGCTGATCCCGTACTTCGACGGCGCTGTCATGCCGACGTTCCTGGAGTACGTGGGCTACGCGCTGATCGGCACCCAGGTGGGGCTGAAGTTCACCGTCGCCAGCGTGCGGGCGATCGGGCGCTTGGTGCCGACCGCCCTGGTCACGATCGTCGGCACGCTGATCGCGTGCGCCGGCCTGGGCTGGCTGCTCAGCGTGACGACCGACGTGTCCGGGCTGGACGCCTACCTGGCGACCACACCGGGCGGGATCTACGCCGTGATCGGCACCGCGGCCGCGACCGGCGGGGACGTCACGTTCGTCGCCGCGGCGCAGATCCTGCGCCTGCTGATCATCCTCGGCAGCGCCCCGTTCGTCTCCACCTTCCTGCGCCGCCACGAGCCCGAGCCCCCGGACGAGCCACCCCGCCAGCGCGACGGCGGCACGGAACGCCGCTGAGCCGGGCCGGCGCGCGGCATCCCCGGCCGCGGCCCGGCGGCGGGCAGGCCGATGGGCGGGGGCGGCGGGGGGCCAGCCCCGGCCCATCGGGTCTGATCGGCGCCGGCCGCGCCGGTGCCCGCGGCCAGCGCCGGCCTCCTCACCGGCCGTCGGGGGCGGCGGCCGGGATGCTGTGGTTGGCGCGGATCATGCCGGTCGGGTCGACGGCGGCGCGGACCGCGCGCAGCCGCCGGTAGACCTCGGGCCGGAAGAGCTCGGCCGGATCGACCGCCTTCTCCACGAAGCTGGAGAACAGCCCGCTGGCCAGCGGGCTCATCGGCGCGGTCATGGCGGACAGCGCCGCGTGGACGTCGGCCGAGGACACCGCGTCGGTGACGGCGCCGACGCCGAACAGCATGTACTCGCCTGGCATCCGGTCGAGCGCGCCGTGGCCCGGCAGCGGGCGGGAGAAGGCGCCGCCGAGGTGGCGGATCTCCACGCTGATCAGCGGGGAGTTGGCGCCCGGCCCGCATGCGGCGACCAGGCCGTCGACCGCCTCGGCGGTCAGGTCCCCCAGCACGAGGCCGCCGCCCTGATAGGGGACCGGCTCCGGCGGGTCCATGTGCATCTCGGCGAGCGCAGCCGGCGGGACCATCGCGACCGTGTCCATGACCGGGCCCAGCTCGCGCAGCGGCCGCACCAGCTCGGCGCCGCTGTCCTCGTCGCCCAGGAAGAACACCTCGACCAGGCTGAACGCCTTGCCGCGCAGCGGCTCGGGCGCCTCCTCGATGGGCGGGATCTGGATCATGCGGCCAACCGAGGTCATCTCGTCGGGCACGGTCCTGGTCCAGGCGTTCCAGGCGTGCAGCACCTCGGCGGCCCGCTCCAGCGGGAAGAACAGGTGACCGGCGTACACCGCCCGCACCGGGAAGATCTTGAATTCCAGCGCGGTGACCACGCCGAAGTTGCCACCGCCGCCGCGCAGCGCCCAGAACAGCTCCGGCTCGTTGTCCTGGTCGACCCAGCGCAGCCGGCCGTCCGCGGTGACGAGCTGGATCCGGGTGACGCTGTTCGTGGCCAGGCCGTGCTTGCGGCCGTACCAGCCGACGCCGCCGCCGAGCGAGTAGCCGACGATGCTCACATCGCCGGTGGAGCCGTGCAGCGCGTGGAAGCCCAGCTCGGACAGCTGCGGCACGACGTGCAGCCACTTGACCCCGGCGCCGACGGTGACCCGCTGGCGGTCGCTGTCGATCTGGATGTCCATCAGGTCGTCGGTGCGCAGAAGGATCATGCCCTCGACCGAGCCGAGCGGCTCGGCGTTGTGGCCGGTGCGCTGCGGCACGACGGTGAGCCCGTGCCGCGCGGCGAACCGGACGATCTCGACGACGTCCGCGGCACGCGCCGGACGGGCGATGATCCGCGGCCGCTGGTCGACGACCAGGTTGTAGGCGCCCCGGGCGGCGTCCCAGCCGTCGTCTCCGGGCAGCAGCACCTTCCCGGCGATGGACGCGCTCAGCGCCGTGATGCCGTCCTCGATGCTGCCGGCGGTCCGCGGGCCGTGGCCGTGACGGCGCCCGGCCGCGTTCGCGATCCCGGCCGCGAGTCTGGTGGGCAGGCTCCGGCGGGCGTGGCTGCCACTCCTCGAGCCGGTTTCCGTGGTGTGCGCCATTGGGGTCGTCCTTCCGCGTGTAGTCGGCGGGATCAGGGCCCGCTCGTCAGGAAAGGACGCGGCTTGGCGCCCAGGGACGCAGGACTTCGATGTCCGCTCCATGACATGTCGCCCGCCCGCGCCGGCCGCGTTTCCCCGGCATTCCCGGGATAACGTGCGGCGAGCTCTCGAGCGGGTGCGCGGTCAGAAAGGGGACACCTATGGCGGCCACGCTGGCCACTGGGGAAACCAGCAGGTCAGGGCAGGGTGGTGCTAGCACCACCGCCGGCTCCACGGCGCGCGCGACATTCCTGTCGCCCGACGAGCCGAGTGTCCTGTTCGCCGCCGTCCGCGCATTCATCGCCCGTCGCGTTTCTGACCGGATGGACGCCGAGGATGTCGCGCAGGAAGCCCTGCTGCGGATCTACCAGAAAATCGGGGAGCTGCGCGACGCGGCCGCCTTCGAATGCTGGGCCTTCCGGGTGGCGCGCAACGCGGTGACCGACTACTACCGCTACCGGACCCGCCGGCCGGTACCCATCGACCTCGTCGAGCTGAGCGGGGACGGCGCCGAGGGGATGGCCATCGCCGGCCTTCTCGCCGGCGGTGGCGTCGCCGAGATGGTGACGGCGGGGCCGGATGACGACCCGGCCGACGGCGCCGACGAGCTCGCCGCCCTGGTGCCGTACGCGCTCGGCCGGCTGCCCGCGGCCTACCGGGAGGCCCTGGAGCTGACCGACCTGGGCGGGATGAGCCAGGACCGGGCCGCCGCCCGGCTCGGGCTGTCCGCGTCCGGCCTGAAGTCCCGGGTCCAGCGGGGCCGCCGGCTGCTGCGGGCCGAGCTCGCGCAGTGCCGCCAGGCCGGGGCTGGCGTGCTGCCCGTCGGCGCCGCCGCCCGGCGGCCGGGCCTGTTGCGGGCCGCGGGCTGACCAACGCGGCCCGCGCCTGGATGCGGGCGGGGCGCCGCGCGGCCGCTGGCGCGGGTGCTGGCCGGCGCCAGCGGCGGCGGTCAGGCCGGCGGCGCGGCGGCCGGCTCGCCGGCTGGGTGGTGGTCGGCCAGCAGCGGGGCCACCCGGGTGCAGATGACCCGCACGTTCTCGGCGACCATCTCCTCCGGCATCCCCGAGACCGACGCCCACAGGTAGACGGTCTCGACGGGGGCGCCCGTGGTGTGCTCCCGGATCGCGGCGGCCACCTCCTCCGGGGTGCCGTAGAGCAGCGACGTCAGCGCCGGGCCGATGCCGCGGGCCCGCATCCGCTCCGGGTCGGCCGGCCGGGGCGCTGGCTGGTCCGTGCCGTCGACCGAGTGACGGCGGTAGGAGTTGGACTGGTGGGCGACGTGGCGGGCGACGGCCGGCCACGCCTTCTCCGGGTCCTGCGCCGCCCAGGCCTGCACCAGGCCGGCCATCCGGGCGCCGGCCGGGTCGTGCCCGGACTCGATCAGCCCGTCCCGGTAGGGCGGCCACAGGACCGGGTCGACCGACAGCAGCGACTCGCCGAGCAGTCCGGCCCGGCGCGCGCCCTTCGGGCCCTGGTAGCCCAGCCAGATCGGCAGCCGGTCCTGCGCCGGCCGCGGCGTCACCCCGCCGGGCCCCCACAGCCGGCGCAGCTGCCGGGCGCGCTCGTCGGTGTCCCGGTAGCGGTCCGCGAACGCGCCGCCGAACAGGTCGAACTCGGCCTGCCGGTACCCGGCGCCGATGCCGAGCTCCAGCCGGCCGCCGCTGATCAGGTCGACCACGGCCGCCTCCTCGGCCAGGTGCGCCGGATGGCGCAGCGGCGCGATGACGACGCCGGTTCCGATCCGGACCCGCCTCGTCCTGGCCGCCACCGCCGCGGCCATCGTCAGCGGCTGTGGCAGGTAGCCGTCGTCGAAGAGGTGGTGCTCGGTGAACCAGACCGAGTGGCAGCCGAGACGCTCGGCTTCCTCGCACATCTCCAGCGTGAAGCCGTAGAGCCGGCTCGTGTCGACCGGCCACTCGGTCGGGTTGCGCAGGTCGAAGTAGAGCCCGACGTTCACGCGCCGGCTCCGATGGCGATCCGGCGGTGGTGCAGCCGCCAGCCGGACGTCGTCCGGACCAGCTCGTCGTAGTAACGGCCGGCGCCAGCGAGAACGGCGGCCCCGTCCACCGTGCGGTAGAAGGTGAACGGCGTGTGGGCGGCGGCCTTGTCCCCGTCCACCGCGATCTCCGACGTGCCGAGGACGTGCATCGTGCCGGAACCCGGTCCGGTAGCCCCGGCCTCCCGCAGGGCGAGCGTGCCGGCGCGCATCTGCGCGGAGCCCTGCCTGGTCGGCGCGCCGGTCACCGCCAGCACCGCGTCGTCGGTGAACAGCTCCACGTACTCGTCGACCGTCCCGGTGTCGCTCATCCGGGCGACCCGCGCCAGCAGGTTCCTGATCGCGATGTCGTCCACGTCTGCCGCCACTACGTCCTCCCGTCGCGCGTTCAACCCGCGGCGCCGTCGCCGCCGGCGGCTGGCGCCAGCACCTGGTTCATCCAGCCGTAGCTGCCGGTGGTGCCGAGCCATCCCGGCTGCGGCGAGGCCCTCTGGCGATGCACGGAGAGAAAGCTCGATATCCGGCATCGCCGCAGCCAAGGCCGCAGTCTGCCGTTGCCGGCGGGCCGGGGCGACCGTTTGCTAACCCGCGCCGGTGGTGTGGTCGGTCGTGCTGGCCTTGCTGTGGCGGGCCAGGAAGCGGGCGAGCAGGGGAGTGAACACCAGGACGACGAGCAGCCGGGCGACCTGGACGGCGGTCACGTAGGTGATGTCGCTGCCGCTGTCGGCGGCGATGGCCAGGACGGCGAACAGGCCGCCCGGGGTGGTGGCCAGGTAGGCGGTAAGGCCGTCGACCGGGGTGGCGAGCGTGAGCAGGGCGCCCATGCCCGCGCTCGCGGCGATCACCCCGATGATGATCAGAAAGACCGCCGGCAGCATGCGCAGGATCGAACGCATGCTCTCCCGGGTGAACCGCAGCCCGACCTGGCTGCCGATGATGGCGTAGGCGAGCCACTGCAGCGGCCCCGGAACGCCGACGGCGCCGAACCAGCCGGCGTCCACGACCACGGAGGCGATCAACAGCGGCACGAGCAGCGTCGACGTGGTGAACGGCAGCAACCGGGCAAGAAGCAGGCCCGACACCAGGCAGACCGCGACGTACAGCAGGCTCGGGCCGAGCCGCGGATGGGTCGCCACGAGCGTGCCGACGCCGTGCGGCGGGTCGAAGACCACCGACGTCACCAGCGGCAGGGTGACGACGACGATGAAGACCCGCAGGTACTGGGTGACGGTCACGACCCGGTCGTCGGCCCCGAGGTCGCGCGCCACCGCGACGACGCCCGACGCCCCGCCAGCGATCATCGCGAACGCGCCGGTCACGTCGGACACGTCGCGGCGCAGGGCGAGCACACGCCCCGCCGCGAGGCTGATCAGGATGGTTCCGAGCGTGACACCGATGATCGTCAGCGTGTCCCCGCTCATCGCCCGAAGCGCCGAGTAGCTCACGCTCGTCCCGATGATCACGCCAAGCAGACCCTGGCCGAACGTGGTGACCTGCTTGGGCACGTCGAGCTTGGTGGTGCCGAACAACCCCTGCACCATCCCGCCGAACAGTGCCCCGAACAGCACCGGGCTTGGCAGGCCGGCCAGCGAGAACGGCACGCTCAGGGCGGCCGTCACGGCCAGGACGACAAGGACCGCCCTTAGCTGATCACGTCGGCCGGTTCGACCGCTCCGTCGGGGTTCCTGCTCTCCGGTCGGTCCCCGCGCGGTGGGCTGCTGCTCCGCAGCGCCGCGACCGTCACCCTCGGCATTGCTGGATTCGTCGGGGATGCCCGCCGCCCGGGTCCGGCGGCGGAGGCGAAACGGCATGGCGAACGCATAGTACGTACCGCCGGCTTGCGGCCTCGGCACATGTGTCCGAGCCGACACGGCTCGCGCAGCCGCCGTCGGCGTGGCCCCTGACGGGTGCCGGGCGACCGGCGGTGGGCGCCCACGGCGGGGCGCTCGTCC
>JADGHD010000093.1 GCA_019689615.1 Frankia sp.
CGCGGGCGCCGCCGCCGCCGGCGCCGCTGCCGGCGGCGTCGCCGGGGCGGGCGGCGTCGCGGGGGCGGAACATCTTCAGCATCCGGTCGGTGATCAGGAAGCCGCCGACGACGTTGATCGTCGACGCGGTGACCGCGACCGTCCCCAGGACCGTCGAGGCGGCGCCGTGCCGGGAGCCGGCGATCACCAGGCTGCCGACCAGGGAGATGCCGGCGACCGCGTTGGTCAGCGACATCAGCGGGGTGTGGAACAGCGGCGGCACCCGCCGGATCACCTCGAACCCGGCGAACGTCGCCAGCAGGAACACGTACAGGCCGGCCTCGACCTCGGTCGACATCGCACTCACCCCCCTGCCGTGGTCCGCAGCGCGCCGGTGGGCCCCGTGCCCGGCTCGCCCGCCTGCGCGTCGGCGGCCGTGTCCGCGGCGGTGTCGGCGGGCGCGGGCACCGGCTCGGGCAGCGCCGGCAGGCCGAGCAGCTCGCGCACCCGGGGCGAGACGACCTCGCCGCCGTGGGTGACGAGGGTGTCCGCGATGACCACGTCGGTCAGGTCGAGCCGCAGGGCGCCGTCGGGCAGCAGCAGGCGCAGGAAGTTGACCAGGTTCTTCGCGTAGAGCTGGCTGGCGTGCGCCGGCACGGTGGCCGGCAGGTTCGTCGGCGCGAGCACGGTGACGCCGCCGGCGCCGGTCTCCTGGTCCGGCCGGGACAGCTCGCAGTTGCCGCCGGCCGCCGCGGCGAGGTCGACGACCACCGAGCCGGGCGCCATCGCGTGCACCATGTCCGCGGTGACCAGCACCGGCGCGGGCCTGCCCGGCACCTGCGCGGTGGTGATGACGATGTCGCTGGCCGCGACCACCTTGCCGAGGGCCGCCCGCTGCCGGCGGTAGAAGTCGTCGCCGAGCGCGGCCGCGTACCCGCCGGCCGCCTCGGCGCCCTCGGTCGTCAGGCCAAGGTCGACGAACGCGCCGCCGACGCTCTCGACCTGCTCGCGGACGGCCGGGCGGACGTCGTAGGCCGAGACCACCGCGCCCAGCCGCCGGCAGGTCGCGATCGCCTGCAGGCCGGCCACACCGGCGCCGATCACCAGCGCGCGGGCCGGCGGCAGCGTTCCCGCGGCGGTGACCATCATCGGCAGGATCTTGTTTATCCGGGTGGCGGCCAGCAGCGCGGCCTTGTAGCCGGCGATCGTGGCCTGCGACGACAGCACGTCCATGGCCTGGGCTCTGGTGATCCGCGGCAGCAGCTCCAGCGCGAAACAGGTCACTCCCGTGCCCGCGAGCTGGGCCATCGCCGCCGGGTCGCCCAGCGGGTCGGCGAGCCCCACCAGCACCAGCCCCGGCCGCGCGGCGCCCGCCGGCCCGCCGCCCGAAAGATCCGCCGCCGGCACCCGGACGAACAGCGCGACGTCCGCGTCCAGCACGTCCTGGGGCGAGGACAGGACCACCGCGCCGCGGTCGGCGTACGCGCTGTCCGGGAAGCCGGCCGCGGCGCCAGCGCCCGGGGCGAGCAGGACCTCGTGCCCGGCCGCGCGAAGCCCGTCGACCTCCCGCGGGACCAGGGCGACCCGCCGCTCGCCCGGCGCGGTCTCCCGCGCCACCGCGATCCTCATCGCGCCGGCTCCCGGCGCGCCGTCCGTCCGGTCCGCACGTGACCCTCCATGGGTGTTCCGTCTGGTGAAACGAGGCGGCAATCCCGCGTGGGGGCAGGCCCTGGCACTCTAAAAGCAGTGGCCGGCCGTCCGCAGACGGAACACGCGCCTGCCGGTTTTCGACGGGACGCCAGGGGAGAGCGGTTCTGCCCACGGTCGGCGCAATGTTCTCCCCGTTGCCGGCAAGAACTCCGGTATCCGACGCAAAAAGGGCGTCCCCGCCGGCCGCCGGAGCGGGCGACGGGGACGCGGTGTCGGTTTTCGGCGCACTTCGGCGCCGGGACGCGGCCGCGCCGGTGGTCAGCCGACCACGTTCGGGCTGGTCCTGGTGAGCAGGTGCCGGCCGGTCACGAACGGCAGGTCGGCGTGGTTGACGATGCCTGGCGGCGCAACGACCACCTGGGGGATCGCGTTGACCGCCGCCATCGCGGTCGGGCCGCCGGCCGCGAAGTGCGCGCCGGCCAGCGGCTGCAGCCGGACCTGCACTCCGGGGTCACCCTCGATCTGGATGACGTAGCCCTCCTCGGTCGGCCAGTTCGGGGTCATGTCGTGGCCGACCTTCCAGACGAACCGGCACTCGATGACCGAGCGGCCACCGCAAATTCCAGCGATGATGCCCTTGAATCCCGCGATCTGGCCCTTCTCGAGCTTCATGAAGCCGAAGTCGGTGTCCTGGTTCGCGGCGGCGAACTCGGCGGTGAAGCGGATCTCCTCGATGTCGACGGCGAGGGCGTGCCCGAGCACGCGGATCTGTTCCTTGAAGGAGCCGCAGTTCGCCTCGATCATCCCGGGCGCTGCCGGGTCGTCCGGCTGCAGCCCGATGCTCATCGCCCGGAACATCTTCTCGTTGGCGTAGCCGCTCATGTCGAGCGACTCGAGCAGCGAGACCCGGTCGATCCGGGTGCACATCGCGCTGGCGGCCAGCGCCGTCATCGCGACATGCCCGGGGTAGACGCCGGACGTGTAGAGCGAGGACCGGCCGCGCTCGCAGGCCGCGGCGATCCGCTGGTGGACGTCCTCGCCGTAGCCGGAGCCGGCCAGCATGTACATCGTCGTCACGATGTTCACGCCGGACTCGAGGATCCGCTCGATGTGATCGAAGTTCGGGCGGAACGGCATGTAGGAGACGCAGTCGGGCCGCAGCGCCAGCAGCGCGTCGATGTCGTCCGTCGCGATGATCCCGATCGGTTCGATCCCGGCGAGCGTGCCGACGTCCTGGCCCACCTTGTCCGGGGAGTAGGCGTAGCAGCCCACGAGCTCGAGCGCCGGGTGGCCGACGAGACCGCGCACGGCGGCGGTCCCGGTCTTGCCGGTGGTCCACTGGACCACCCGGAGCTTGGGCGCCCTGGTCGTCATATGAGGTTCCCTGCCTGTTCGAAGGGTCAGCGCGCCTGCTTCTCCGGCGGGCGGGTGGAGGTCTCCATCAACCTGCGCCAGGTGACGGTGACCTCGTCCCGGGCCATGGCGAGCGACTTCGTCGTGATCCACTTGTCGAGAGGCCTGGTCCAGGTGACCGGCCCGTTCCCCAGGCCGTCGTACAGCGAGACGGCCACCTCCTCCGGCTCGGCCGGGTTCATCAGGCCGTTGCGCATCCGGTCGAGCAGGTCCTCGGAGTCCGCCCGGCTGCACAGCTCGGGGTCGAGCGTGTCCTTGAACGCGTTGTAGTTCGGCGACGAGGTCGGGCCGACCAGCATCGCGGTGACGTCGACGCCGTGGTCGCCGAGCTCGCCCCACAGCGACTCGGCGAGGATCCACTCGAACGCCTTGCCGGCGTTGTAGGTGGCGCTGGTCACCGCGCCCTGGGTGCCGCCGGTGGAGCTGACCAGCGAGATGCCGCCGCGGCCGCGCGCCACCATCTTCGGCGCGAACTCGTACAGCAGGCGCAGCGGGGTCGCGCAGTTCATCTGGACCGACGTCAGCTGCAGGTCGAGCGGTATATCCAGGAACCGGCCGATCGGGGCGATGGTGGCGTTGTAGACGAACAGTCCGACCTGGAGGTCGCTGGTCGCCTCGGCGACGAGCTCACCGATCCTGGGGTCGGCCAGGTCGGCGGCAAGCTCGCGGACCTCGACGCCGTGCCTGGCCCGGACCTCGGCGGCCGTCTTCGCGAGGCTCTCCCGGCCACGGGCGTTGATGACGACGTTCAGCCCGCGGGCGGCAGCCTCCAGGGACAGCGCCCGGCCTATCCCCATCGACCCACCGGCGATGAACGCCCACGGCCCGTACTTCTCGGCGAAGGAGGGCCCGGATGACCGCTGCGGCGACGTGTTGGACATCAGTTCCCTCTCAGGAGCGGACGATCTGTGCCGGCGCGGGACGGACAAGTCCGACGGGCTGGATGAGCGGCAGGGAGAGGTGGGTGTGGATCCCGGGCTCCGCGGCACAGACCGCGGCAATGGCGTTGACCGCGTTCATCGCGGTCCAGACGCGGCCCCAGTAGCCTTCGTCGCCAGTCGGGTGCTTTTCCGCGGGAGCGATGGTGATCGTGGTGGACGGCTCACCCTCGATCATGATCGAGTACTTGATGGTGCCGTAGCCCCAGTTCGGGTCGAGGTCGTCGTCCATCTTCCAGAAGCTGCGGAAGATGATGATCGGCCGGCCGCCGGACCGGGCGATCCACTCGTGGCGCATCCCGCCGACTGTGCCGGCCTTGATCTCCCCGGAGCGGACCACCAGGTCCCGCTTGGCCACGGCCACGTCGAACTCGGTGGTGCACTCGTCCACCTCGACGCCCAGGCCCGCGGCCAGCAGGGCCATCGACTCACGGAAGATGTGCTCCATCATCCGGATCAGCGGGCTCGGGTTCGCCCGGGCGTCGTCGGGGTCGCGGCCGAAGCCCAGGCCGTCGAAGTTCATCGCGTGCGACGGATGCGGCGCGAGGTCGGCGACCTCCTGCACGGTGACGCTGTCGATCCGGGTGCACAGCCGGGCCACGGTCAGCGGCAGCAGGTCGCCGGAGAAGCCGGGATGGATGCCGGCGCCGAACAGCGACGCCCCACCCTCCTGGCACGCCGCCGCGAGCCGTCGCACCGGCTCCTGGTCCGGCAGCGCGGACGGGAAGACGAACCCACACGGCGTGACGATGCTCTTGCCGGAGCGCAGGATCGCGCACATCTGGTCGAGGTCGACGTACAGCGGCGCGTAGTTCACGCAGTCCGCGTCCAGCGCGAGGATCTCGTCGACGGAGTCGGTCGCGGCCAGCCCGATCGGGTCGACCCCGGCCAGCGTGCCCGCGTCGACGCCGGCCTTCTCCTTGCTGGTGACGTAGACCCCGACCAGCTCGTAGGCCGGGTTGTCGAGGAAGTGCCGGATCGAGATCCGGCCAATCGACCCCGTCGCCCACTGGATGACGCGCAGCGGGCGCGATGATGGCGACGACACGGCAGAGCACCTCCGAGGATCGACCGACGACGGCCGAGTGAGCCGCTAGGAGCAGGGGGTCACGACAGCCACTGGCCGCCGTTGACCGAGATGTGCTGGCCGGTCACCGGCGCGGCCAGCTCCGAGGCGAGGAAGAGCACCGTTCCCGCGCACTGGTCGGCGGTCGGCACGATGCCCAGCGGCATCTCGGTGGCCTTCACCGCCATCCACTCCTCGAGGCTGATGCCGGCGGCGGTGGCGGCGCCGGCTCCGAGGCGTTCGAGGTTCTCGCCCTGGACCGGGCCGAGGAACACGCCGTTCACCCGGATCTGCCACCTGCCGACCTCAACGGCGAGCGTGCGGGCCAGCGCCGCGAGCGCGGACTTGGAGGTGGAGTAGGCGCCCATCGTGGCCGGCGTGCGCACGGCGGCGCCGGAGTTGATCAGGATGATCGAGCCGCCGCCGCGCTCGCGCATCACCGGCACGACCCCCTGCACCAGGTGCAGCGCGCCGAACAGGTTGACCTCGAAGATCCCGCGCCACACGTCCGGGTCCGCGTCGACGACCGGCTTCCAGTCGCCCTCGTGGTGGCCGTTCTGCACCAGGATGTCGACGCCGCCGAAGCGCTCGACCGCCGCGTCGACGAGGCGCCGGCAGGCGTCCCGGTCGGTGATGTCGGTCGGCACGACGAGCGGCTCCCGCCCCAGCTTTCGCACCTCGGCGGCGACCGCCTCCAGCCGCTCGGCCCGCCTCGCCGCCAGCACCACGTCAACCCCGCCGCGCGCGAACCCGAGCGCGATGCTGCGCCCCATCCCCGGCCCGATCCCGGTCACGATCGCGACCTGGCCCGGCCGGAACAGACCCAGCAGCCCGCCCGCCTCCGCTTCGCCGCTCATCCGCCACCTCGCCCAGGAGAACCGCCGACGCCCCACGTGACCGGGCTCACCCCACCAAATCACATAGAGGTACCTACGTACAACTCGGGAACCATCGACCCCGCTCGCGGCACCGCTCCACCCGGCAGCGACGACGCCGCGTTCCGAACGGCCCAGCAGCCGGCGACGCGCGGATCGTCGACCTGCTCGCCGGAGCCGGCCTGGCACAGGGAGAACTCGCCGACCGTGCCGGCGCCGAGGGCCTCTTCCCGACGAAGCAGGCAGATGCCTACCGGCACGAGGCGGAGAAGGCCGGAGCCTGGCGGACGTCTGGCGCAGGCCGCGAGGCCCCGCGTCGGGCGAGGCCGTGGGCCGTCAGCTCGCGGCTGCCGGCTGGGCGGCGGCGTGCAGGGCGGCCAGGCCGAGGCGGCGCAGGAGCTCGGCCATCCGGTCGCGGCCGAGCCGGGCCGCGCCGCCGGTGGCGCTGTAGGGGGTCGAGTTGAGCAGGCCGAACGTGGCGTGGACGGCGGCGCGGGCCGCGTCCTCGCCCAGGCCTGGCTCGCGGGCGCGCAGCTGGGCGACCCAGATCTCGACGTAGCGGCGCTGCAGCCGGCGCACGGTCCTGGCGGCGGACTCCTCCATGTTCGCCAGGTCGCGGTCCTGGATCCGGATCAGCTCGGGCGAGCCCAGCGCGAACGCCACGTGCCCGCGGACCAGCGCGTCCAGCGCCTCGTCAGGGCTCGTGGCCGCCGCCACCCGGGCGGTGCCCTCCGCCAGCAGCCGCTCGCTGATCCCGACCAGCAGCTCGGTGAGGATCGCCTGCTTGCTGGGGAAGTGCTTGTAGACCGCCGGCCCGGACACCCCGGCAGCCGCGCCGATGTCGTTGATGCTGACTCCGTGGTAGCCCCGGTCGGCCATCAGCCGCGCGGCGGCGGCCAGCAGCTGCTCCCGCCGCGGCCCGACGGCCACCGCCGGTGTGGCCCCGTCCGGAGAGACTCCCGGCAACACACCAGTCGCCTCGTTGTCGGCGCTCCCGGACATGCTGGCAGCGTACCCGGCCCTGGTTAGGAGTCGTTAACCGCGCGGGGCGCTCACCGGCCCACCCGTGCCCCCTGCGGGTCCCGGCTGCCCGATCCCCGCCGGTTGACCGGCCCAACGCGGCCGTCGTCGACCACTGGCGGCTGGCCGCCGTTCTTCCGGGCGACACCCCGCGGCAGGACGATGGACACCCGATGGCGGCAGGCTCGCGACGGGCACGATAGGAACGATCGCGACGAGCTGCCCGCGGCGCACCCGGGCGGGTGGGCGGACCAACCGGGAGTGATGGCGTGGAGCGGGAGGCGGGAGGCGCCGTCCCGGGCGCCCCGCTGCCGTCGGGCCCGTCGTCACCGGCACCGGCCGCGCAGCCGCCGTCGCTGCCGCCATCACCCGCGCCCACGGCATCGTCGTCGCCGGCGCCGCCCGGCCCCGAGGATGCCGACGATTCACCTGCTGCCCCGGGTGGCGCCCGGCCCAGCCTGCTGGACCTGCTGCGCGGGTGGGGGCGGATCGGTGTCGTCGGCTTCGGCGGCCCGCCGACGCACGTCGCCATGTTGCGCGACCTGTGCGTGCGGCGACAGCGCTGGCTCACCGACGGCGAGTTCGAGGACGCGCTCGCCGTCTGCAACCTGCTGCCCGGGCCGGCGTCCACCCAGCTCGCGATCTACTGCGCGTTCCGGCTACGCGGCCAGGTGGGCGCGTTGGTCGGCGGGCTGGCGTTCATCGGCCCCGGGCTGGTCGCGATCCTCGCGCTGGCGGCCGTCTTCCTGACCGGCTCGCCGCCCGCCTGGGTACGCGGGGCCGGGGCCGGCGCCGGTGCCGCCGTCGCGGCGGTCGCCCTGCAGGCCGGGCTCGGGCTCCTGCGGCCCAGCTGGCAGCGGGCCAAGGTTGTCAGCCGCGTGCGCTGGCCCTGCTACCTCGCGGCCGGCGCGGCAGCCGCCGCCGTCGCCGGCCCTTGGCTGGTCCTCGTTCTGCTCGGTTGCGGGGCCGTCGAGCTCGCCACCCACGAGCGGGCCGCGGGCCAGCGGAAACGCCGCGCCGCCGGCACCGGGGGCGCCAACGGTCGTGCAACGGACGGCCGCGGGCGCGGGGCGGGAATCCTCCGGCGGCGCAGGCCCGGGCTGTCACCGCTGCCGATGCTGGGCGGCGCGGCGACGGCGGCCGTCGGCGTGGGGAACCTGGCCGCGCTGGTCTGGGTGGCCGTCAAGGCCGGAGCGCTGTCCTACGGCGGCGGCTTCGTGATCATTCCGCTGATGCAGGCGGACGCCGTCGACACCTACCACTGGCTGTCCAGCACCGAGTTCCTCAACGTGGTCGCGCTCGGCCAGGTAACCCCGGGGCCCGTGCTGCACACGGTCAGCGGCGTCGGGTACGCGGCGGCCGGCGTCGGCGGCGGGCTGATCGCCGCGGTGGCCGCGTTCGGCCCGTCGTTCGCGTTCATCATGCTGGGCGGCCCGCACCTCGACCGGTTGCGCTCGCGGCCGCAGGTCCGCTACTTCCTCGACGGCGCCGGCCCGGCCGCCGTTGGCGCGATCCTCGGCTCGGCCGTGCCGCTCGCCCTCACCCTGACCAGCGGCTGGCAGTACGCGGTCCTCGCCGGCGCGGCCGTCGCGCTGCTCGTGCTGCGCCGCGGCGTCGTACTGACGCTCGGCACCGCCGCCGTGGTCGGCGCGATCCTCGTCGGCGCCGACTTCGTGCCGGCCCCCTGACCGCCGCCCGTCGAACCAGCCCCCGACGAAGGCGCGGGCGAGGCGACGCACGGCTCGGGACCTGACGACCGCCGCCGGCCGGCAGGTCGGTCAGGCTGGCTGGATGTCGCGGCGGCGCAGGCCGGCGAGGCCGGCGGCGACCAGGGCGACGGCCACGGCCGGGAGGACGATCAGTGGCGTCGCCGTGACGCCGGCGCCCGGCAGCCGGGGCAGGTGGGTGAACGGGGACAGGTCCATCACCCACTGGTCCAGCCGCAGCGTCGGGCCGAGCTGGCCGAGCAGCAGGCAGACGACCAGCGCCACCCAGACCACCAGGAACCGGCGCGGGGCGAGCCCGATCAGCGCCGTCGCCAGCCCAGCGAACGCCCAGACCGCGGGCAGCTGGACGATCGCGGCCGCGAACAGCCGGCCGGTCTGGTTGGCGACGTCCCCGATCTGCAGGCCGTGGGCCAGCCCGGCGGCGAGGCCGGCGGCGGCCAGCGGGAGCACCGGCGCCGCCAGCGCGACCCACAGGTGGCTCGCGGCGAACCGCAGCCGGCTGGTCGCGGTCGCCAGCACCGCCTCGGCGAGCCCGACCAGTTCCTCCGCCCGGATCCGGTAGGCCGCGGCCACGGCGAAGCCGGCGGCGGCCAGCCCCAACAGGTTGAACATCGCGGTGAGGTAGGCGTCGACGACCGCGCCACCGGCGCCGTAGCGGACGATCGCCTCGCGGGCCGCCGGGTTGTCCGACAGCACGTCCGCGACGCTGTGCGCGACCACGCCGAGCGTTGCCCCGGCGACCGCGTAGCCGACCGTCCACGTCGCGACGCTCCCCCGGTGCAGCCGGGCGGCCAGCGCGCCGACCCCCGCCAGCCGGGGGGTGGCGGTCGCCCGGCCGGGCCGCGAGGCGAGGAACCCAGCGCCGATGTCGCGGCGCAGCAGCAGCCACAGCGCCACCACGAGCAGCACCACCGACGCGCCCAGCAGCAGCGCGAACACCCACCAGCGGACCTCGCCGTCGCCGAACGGCCGCACCCGCTGCGCCCAGCCGATCGGCGACGCCCAGGAGAGCGCGGAGTCGGGCGGATCGGCCGGCGGCACCACCGCGCCGGGCAGTGCCGCCCCCGGGCCACCGGGAACGCCTGGGACGCCGGCCGGCGGCAGAGGGCTGGCCGGGGCGGGCCCGGCGGTCGCGTCCCCGACCGCGCGCAGCAGGTAGGCGAGCCCGAGCACGGTGGTCGCCGCCATCCGCGCTGCCCTCGCCCCCTCCGTGAGCTGCGCTGTCAGCGCCGCGAGCGCGCCGAAGAACACCCCGCCGGCGCCGACGGACGCGCCGAACACCAGGGAGCCGACGACCGGCAGGCCGCACGCGACCTGCGTGACCGCCAGCGCGAGCGCGAGCGCCACGTTCGCCCCGGTCATGACGGCCACCGCGGCGGCCGGTGGCGCCAGCCGGCCGACCGGCGCGGACCGCAGCAGCTCCAGCCGGCCGGCCTCCTCCTCGGCCCTGGTGTGCCGGATCATCGTGAAGATGCTCATCAGGCCGGCGAGCAGCACGCACAGCCCGCCGATCCGCCAGGCCAGCAGCCCGCCGGCGCTGGCCACGTCCACCACCGGACCGGTGAGCGCGAGCAGCCCCGGGCTGCGGCCGGCGAGCTCACCGAGACGCACCCGGTCGGCCCGCGCCGGGTAGTACTCCGCGAGCGCGATCGCCACGCCGGCGGTGAGCACGACGAACGTGGCCAGCCACAGCGACAGCACCAACCGGTCGAGCCGGGCACCGAGCACCAGCACCCGCGCCGTGCCGGTCAGCGGCCGCGGGCCCACCAGCACGCCACGCCGCCCCCGGACCGTCATGTCCGCAACGTACCCGCCCGGCCCGGGCATCGGGCCGGGCGTGTGCCGCCCGACAGGCCCCTTTGGTCCTCGCCGGTTGCCTGTTGTCGACGGGTCTGGTTGCCTCAGCAGGCTAGACAGATAGATGTCTCTATCACCGAGGCAGGCGCCATGACGTTCCCTCTCGACGGCATCAAGGTCCTCGATTTCTCGGAGCAGGGATTCGTCCCGTCGGCCGCCGCCGCGCTCGCCGACTTCGGCGCCGACGTCGTCAAGCTCGAACGCGTCGCCGGCGACCCGATGCGCCGGATCCACGAGGACCGGCTGGTGGCGTCCGCCGACGGGGTCGGGTTCATGTTCGAGCTGGTGAACCGGAACAAGCGCGCCATCGCCCTGGACGTGACGGTGCCCGCCGGCCGGGAGGTGTTCGAGCGGCTGGTGGGCTGGGCGGACGTCTACATCACGAACCAGCTTCCGCGGGTGCGGCGCAAGCTGCGCACCGAGCCGGAGGACCTGTTCGCGATCAACCCACGGCTCGTCTTCGCCCGCGGCCACGGCCAGGGCCAGGCCGGCCCGGACGCTGAGGCCGGCGGCTTCGACAGCGTCTCGTTCTGGGCCCGGGGCGGGGTCGGGCACCTCGTCACCGCGCCGGAGGCGGACAGCCCGGCCCAGCAGCGACCGGCGTTCGGGGACATCCCGTCCGGGATGAACCTGGCCGGCGCGGTCTGCGCGGGCCTGGTACACGTGTTACGGACCGGGCGTGGGGTCGTCGTCGACACCTCGCTGCTGGCCACCGCGGTCTGGACGGTCAGCCCTGACCTCGCCTTCGCGTCGGCGACCGGCCGGACGATGCGTTCCGAAGAGGACGGCGTCCGCAGCCCGCTGACCTACTCCTACCGCACCGCCGACGACCGGTACCTCTGCCTGGTCATGTTGAACGAGGATCGCTACTGGCCCCGCGCCTGCCGGGCGATCGGGCTGCCCGAGCTGATCGACGCCTACCCCGACGCCGCCACCCGCCGCCCGGCCTGGGCCGACCTGCAGACCCGGTTCCGCGCCGCCATCGCCGGGCTGCCCCTGGCCGAGCTGGTCGAGCGGCTGCGCGCCGAGGACTGCATCTTCAGCGTCTACGCCAGCCCAGCCGAGGTGGTCACCGACCCAGCCGTGGAAGCCAACGGCTACCTGATGCCCTACCCGGCCAACCCCGGCCTGCGGCTGGCCGCCGCCCCCGCGCAGTTCGACAACGCCCGCCCATAAACA
>JADGHD010000094.1 GCA_019689615.1 Frankia sp.
GCGCGGAGATGTCTAAACCCCCCCGCCCCCGCCGCGGGGGGGGGGGGGGGGCGCGGCGCCGGGCCGCCCCGATCCGCACCGGGTGCAGGTCCCGGACCCGGACCTCGACGGTGCCGTCCGGCAGAATGGTCGCGTCCACGGTCGCGGGGGTGCCCGCGTGGACCACCACATTGGTGACCAGCTCCGTCACGAGGAGCAGCGCGGAGTCCAGCGTGTCTGGGTCGACCGTTGCGCCCAGAGCGGACAGCAGGAATCTGCGGGCAGAACGGGGTGACTCCGCGGCGGGCGGCAATGTGATGGTGTGGTGAGGTCGCCGTCCATCCAGCGCTGCACCGTCCATGTCGGTCAGTCTCTCCTGTGATGTCCTCGCTAAGGCGGATACTGGCGCCGGGTGTGACCAGCCGAGGGACGATAAGCCACCTCCGGTGTGCTTCCGTAGACCCCGAGGAGACAGATGAGCCTCGACCGTGACCAGGATGCACCGGACATGCGCCGAGACGGCGCCCAGCCCGCCCCCACTGTGCGCGCCAAGTCGACCAACGGCAGGCGAGGCAACGCCGAGACCACGCGCGGCCGGCGCTCCGCCCAGGCCGTGCTGGAGCCGGACGACGGGGCCGAGGGCCTGCTCGCCGATGTCCTCGCTGGCCTGAGCAAGCTCTGCGACGGCGACTTCACGGTACGGCTCGGGCCCCGGCCCGGGCTCGCCGGCGAGGTCGCCCGCCGGTTCGACGAGCTGGCGGCGATGCAGCAACGGCACACCCAGGAGCTGGAGCGGGTAAGCAACATCATCCGCCGCGAGGGGCTGCTCACCGAGCGGATGTCGGACCTCGGCGGGCGCGGCGGCTGGCAGAACATCACCCGGTCGGTGAACTCGCTGATCGACGACCTCGCCCGGCCGACCCACGAGGTGGGGCGGGTCATCGCCGCGGTGGCCCAGGGCGACCTGTCCCAGCACATGCCGCTGGAGATCGGCGGCCAGCCGGTGCGCGGCGAGTTCCTCCGGATCGGCACCACCGTCAACACCATGGTGGACCAGCTCTCGTCGTTCGCCGACGAGGTCACCAGGGTGGCGCTGGAGGTCGGCAGCGAGGGCAAGCTCGGCGGCCAGGCCAGGGTCAAGGACGTCTCCGGCGTCTGGCGGGATCTGACCGAGTCCGTGAACTCGATGGCCGGCAACCTCACGTCCCAGGTCCGCAACATCGCCCAGGTCACGAAGGCGGTCGCGGACGGCGACCTGTCCCAGAAGATCACGGTTCCGGCGCAGGGCGAGATCGCCGAGCTCAAGCAGACCGTGAACACGATGGTCGACCAGCTCGCCACGTTCGCCGACGAGGTCACCCGGGTCGCCAGGGAGGTCGGCACCGAGGGCAAGCTCGGCGGCCAGGCCCAGGTCAAGGGCGTCTCCGGGGTGTGGCGCGACCTCACCGACTCGGTGAACGTCATGGCGGGCAACCTGACCACCCAGGTCCGCGGCATCGCGGAGGTGGCGGACGCGGTCGCCCGGGGCGACCTCACCCGTCAGATCAGCATCGACGCCCGCGGCGAGGTCGCGAGCCTGGCGCACACGCTGAACACGATGGTCGACCAGCTGTCCTCGTTCGCCGACGAGGTAACCCGGGTCGCCTGGGAGGTGGGCACCGAGGGCAACCTGGGCGGCCAGGCCCACGTCCGCGGGGTCTCCGGCGTCTGGCGCGACCTCACCGAGTCCGTCAACTCCATGGCCGGCAACCTGACCTCGCAGGTCCGCAACATCGCGCTGGTGGCCAAGGCGGTGGCGGGCGGCGACCTCTCCCAGAAGATCACGGTCGCCGCCCAGGGTGAGATCCAGGAGCTCAAGGACACCCTGAACACGATGGTCGACCAGCTGTCCTCGTTCGCCGACGAGGTCACCCGGGTGGCCCGCGAGGTGGGCACCGAGGGCAACCTGGGCGGCCAGGCCCACGTCCGCGGGGTCTCCGGCGTCTGGCGCGACCTCACCGAGTCCGTCAACTCCATGGCCGGCAACCTGACCACCCAGGTCCGCAACATCGCGCTGGTCACGACCGCGGTAGCCAAGGGCGACCTGTCGCAGAAGATCACGGTTCCGGCGCAGGGCGAGATCGCGCTGCTCAAGGACACCGTGAACACCATGGTCGGCCAGCTCTCCTCGTTCGCGGACGAGGTCACCCGGGTCGCCAGGGAGGTCGGCGTCGAGGGCAAGCTCGGCGGCCAGGCCAAGGTCGACGGGGTCGCCGGCGTCTGGCGGGACCTGACGGACAGCGTCAACCAGCTCGCCGCGACGCTGACCATCCAGCTGCGCGCGATCGGCGACGTGTCCACCGCGGTCACCCGCGGCGACCTGACCAGGTCCATCACGGTCGAGGCCGAGGGCGAGGTCGCCGAGCTCAAGGACAACATCAACCAGATGATCGCCAGGCTCCGGGAGACCACGGAGCGCAACGCCCAGCAGGACTGGCTGAAGTCCAACCTGGCCCGGATCGGCGGCAAGATGCAGGGCCAGCGCGACCTGTACGCCGTCTGCCAGATGATCATCTCGGAGATGACGCCGACCGTCGGCGCCCAGCAGGGCACGGTCTACCTGCTCGACTTCATCGAGGGCGACAAGCTGCGCTACGTGGCCGGCTACGGCTCGGTCCCGCGCCGCCGCTCGGACGGCACCTTCCTGTTCGGCGAGGGCCTGATCGGCCAGGCCGCGGTGGAGAAGACCCGGATCCGGGTGGAGAAGGTGCCCGCCGGCTACCTCAACATCCGCAGCGGGCTCGGCTCGGCGCCGCCGTGCGACCTGGTCGTCGTGCCGGTGCTGTTCGAGAACCAGGTGCTCGGCGTGATCGAGCTGGCCTCGTTCACCCCGTTCTCCGACCTGCACCTGACCCTGATCGAGCAGCTCGTCGACACGATCGGCGTCGTGCTCAACACGATCATGGCCAACGCCCGGACGGAGGAGCTGCTGGCGCAGTCCCAGCGGCTGACCCAGGAGCTGCGGTCGCAGTCGGTCGAGCTGCAGCGGACCAACGCCGAGCTGGAGGACAAGGCGGCCCAGCTCGAGGAGAAGAACCGGGAGATCGAGCTCGCGCGGCTCACCCTGGAGGAGCGCGCCGAGCAGCTGGCGCAGTCGTCGCAGTACAAGTCCGAGTTCCTGGCCAACATGAGCCACGAGCTGCGGACGCCGCTGAACAGCCTGCTCATCCTCGCCAAGCTGCTGGCGGACAACCCGGAGAACAACCTCACCGCGAAGCAGGTCAACTTCGCCAAGACGATCTACGCGGCCGGCTCCGAGCTGCTCGGCCTGATCAACGACATCCTCGACTGGTCGAAGGTCGAGGCCGGGAAGATGGCCGTCGAGCCGACGACCGTGCGCACCGAGGCGCTGTGCGACGCCGTCGCCCAGGCGTTCCGGCCGATCGTCGAGCAGAACGGGCTCGACTTCGTGGTCACCGTCGCCGCGGACGTGCCCGAGGAGTTCGTCACCGACGAGCAGCGCATCCAGCAGGTGCTGCGCAACCTGCTGTCGAACGCGGTCAAGTTCACCGAGCGTGGCGCCGTCCGACTGGACGTCACGGTCGCCTCGCCGGACGTGCCGTTCATCGTGCCGAGCCTGCGCTCGGCGCCGACCGTGCTGTCGTTCGCCGTCTCCGACACCGGCATCGGGATCCCGCCCGACAAGCAGCGCATGATCTTCGAGGCGTTCCAGCAGGCCGACGGCACCACCTCGCGCCGCTACGGCGGCACCGGGCTGGGGCTGTCGATCAGCAAGGAGATCGCCCGGCTGCTCGGCGGCTCGATCGGGGTGTCGAGCGCGGTCGACCGGGGCAGCACGTTCACCCTCTACGTCCCGTCGGTCCTGCCGCCCGACCAGCAGCCGGCCGAGGGCACACCCGGTGAGCCGGACGACGTGCTGATCATCCACGCGGACGAGGGCCCGCGCCGCCCGGCGACGCCGGCCAGCGAGCTGCCCCCGGCACGCTCGGCCCGCTCCACGGCCACGGAGCGGCCCGCCGGCGCCGGCGACCTCCAGGAGACCACCCGGCCCGGCACCGGCGACGTGGCCGTCGTCCCCGACCTCCCGGAGCCCGGGGTCGGCAAGGCGCCGGGCGAGCGCGGCGGGACGAGCGCGCCGCAGCCCGGCCGGACGCCGTTCCTCACCGAGCCGGCCCGACCGCTGCGGGAGCCCGTGCCGGACGAGACCGACCCGCTGCAGGGCGCGACGGTCCTGGTCGTCGACGACGACGTGCGCAATGTGTTCGCGCTCACCAGCGCGCTGGAGATGTTCGGCATGCGGGTGCAGTACGCGGACAACGGCCACGACGCCGTCAAGCTCCTGCAGCAGGGCAAGGCGACAATCGATCTGGTGCTGATGGACGTCATGCTGCCGGGTATGGACGGCAACGAGACGACCTCGGTGATCCGGGCGATGCCGGCCTTCACGAACCTGCCGATCCTGGTACTGACGGCCCAGGCCATGCCGGGCGAGCGGGAGAAGAGCCTCGCCGCCGGGGCGACGGACTACATCACCAAGCCGGTCGATCTCGACCACCTGCTCGGGGTGATGCGAGCACACCTGCGCTAGGCGGCCGGCGCGCCAGCCCGCGGCGCGCTGAGAGCCCTTGGCGCCCGCCCAGCGGCGGAATCACCCGAAGAGGTGCGATCATGTGCCTTGTCCGGGCCGGGTAGCGGCCCTCCGGCGCCAATGCCTGGGGCCGGTGGACAGGCGCGGGCGCCCATCGGGGATGGTGGGAGATGTCGGCGCGTGCGGGCGGCTTCTGCGGCCATGGCGGGCGGACCGGTGACGAGCGAGGAGGAGGGAAGGCGGGTGACCGAGCGGACCGGCGGTCCTGTCGACACCGGGGACGGGCCGAGCACGGAGCGGCCGCGCAGCAAGATCCTGCTGGTCGACGACCGGCCCGACAACCTCATGGCGTTGGAGGCGATTCTCGCCTCCCTCGACCAGGACCTGGTCACCGCCCAGTCCGGCGAGGAAGCGCTCAAGCGGCTGCTGGTCGACGACTTCGCGGTGATCCTGCTGGACGTCCAGATGCCGGGAATGGACGGTTTCGAGACCGCCCACCGGATCAAGCAACGTGGGCGGACGAGGGACACTCCGATCATCTTCCTGACCGCGATTGACCGGGAACCACACCACGCGTTCCGCGGTTACGCGGTCGGGGCTGTCGACTACATCGCGAAGCCATTTGACCCGTGGCTGCTGCGGGCGAAGGTCAGCGTGTTCGTGGAGCTGTTCGAGAAGAACGAGCGGCTCGGCGAGCTGGTGCACCAACGCGGCAAGGACGTCGACCTGCTCAACGAGGTGGCCGAGCGGCTGATCGCCCTGGACGTGCTGCTGGAGGGGGCGCGGCACACCTCCCCCGAGGAGATCATCGCGGCCGCCGGCGCCGAGGTCCGCGGCCTCGTCGCCCGGCTGCGCCCGTTCGCGAAGTCCGCCTCGGCCGGGCGTTCCTGAGGCGCGCCCGCCGGGTCCGCCGCCGCCCTGAGGCGCGTCCGCCGGGTCCGCCGCCGCGCGGATCGACCAGAACCGGCGGGAGGTCGCGGGCAGCCGCCGGCCCGGCCGACCCACCACGGCCGCGGCTGTGGGGCGGCCCGGGCGGCGGGCCGGGCCGGTCTCGCCCCGTTGGCCCCGCGGCGGGCCGCGCTCGTTTCGCGCACGAATGGGCAATGAGTCCGCGAACGCGTGTCCACCTGTTACCCGGCTGGTACCCGCGCGGTATTCGGTGCGGATAGCATCCGGGCTCCGGATATCTGCTCGGCACGCCCTCCTGGCAGCGCGAGACAGTGCAGAAGCCGGCTGACTTCCCGCCTTCCTGGAGGTTGCCCGCGTGGCCGTCCCAGCCGAACTCGCGTGACGCAAATCGGTCCGTATACGGTCGAGCGCCTCCTGTCGAGCAGCCCCACCGGCGCGGTCCACCTCTGCCGGACGTCGGTCGGCAGCCAGGTGGTGGTGAAGACGCTCGCCGGCCACCTGAGCGAGGACCGCAGGTTCCTCCGGCTGCTGCGCGACGACCTGCTGCGGCTGCGCGACACCCCGCCGGAGGCGCTGGCCAGGGTGGTCGACGTGGACGTCGACGGCCGCGCGCCGCTGGTCGTCACCGAGTTCCTGGACGCCCCGACGCTCGGCTCGGCCGCCGGCACCGGCACCGGGGTGCCAGTCCCGCCCGACCGGGGCCACCGGCTGGCCGCCGCCCTGGCGAGCGCGCTCGCCGACCTGCACGAGCAGGACATCGTGCTGGGCAGCCTGAAGCCGAACCGGGTCGTGCTGACCGAGTCCGGGCCGCGGTTCCTCGACTTCGGGGTCGCCCGCGCGCTCAGCCGCGGCGGGGCCGGCGCGCGCCGCGGCCAGCCGCCGGCGTTCGGCGTGCCGGCGTTCCTCTCCCCGGAGCTCGCGCTGGGCGAGCCGCTCACCCCGGCCGCCGACGTCTTCGCCTGCGCCGGCCTCATCGTCTACGCCCTCACCGGCCGCCCGCCGTTCGGCGCCGGCCCGCCCCGGGCGCTGATCCAGCGGGTCGTCTACGCCGAGCCGGACCTTGACGGCGTGCCGGCGCCGCTCGCCGCGGTCCTGGCCGCGGCGATGCGCAAGGACCCCACCACCCGGCTGTCCGCGTCGCAGCTGCGCGACCAGGTGCTCGCCCTGCCGCCCGCCGACCAGCAGCCGACCCGGGTGCCCGGCCGGCGCCGCCCCGGGCACGCCCGGATCCCGGCCCTCGAGGCCGTCACCGAGCCAGGCGCCGAGCCCGCGCCCGCGGCGGCGGCGCTCGCGACCGCCCCACCGGCGCCGTCAGCCCTCCTCGAGCTGGTGGCGCCGGATTCGGCGATGGCTGCCCCGGTTACCGCCGAAGCGCCGGCGATGTCGGACACTGACCCGGTGGCCGACGCAGCGCCCGCGGCCGGGACGGCACCCACCGACGACGCCGTCCCCGCAGCCAGCGCGCCCGACGCCGCCACCTCCGACGCACCCACGGCCACCGCGGCCGACCCCGCCGCGGCCGACCTCGCCGAGCCCGCGGCGTCCGACCTCGCCGCGTCCGACCTCGCCGAGCCCGACGCGGCCGACGCCCCCGGCCTCCCCGACCCGCTGACCGACGCGGTGCTCCCAGCCGAGAAGGCACCCGCGGGCGACCCGGTGGTCGCGGTGGCGGGCAGCCCGGTGCGGCGCGGGCGCTGGGCCTGGCTCACCCCGCCGCGGGTGGTGGGCAGTGTGGTCATGGTGGCCGTCGTGACGCTCGCCTCGGTGGCGGTGGTCGGCGAGATCCGCTCGGCGCGCGACGCCGCCGACTCGCGGGACCTGGCGGCGAAGGCGAGCGCGCTGCTCACCACCCGGCCGGACCTGGCCGGCCAGCTCGCGGTCGCGGCCTACCGGATCTCCCCGACGCCCGAGGCGGCGCAGGTCCTCATCACCGCGGCCGTCCGGGAGACCGCCCAGACCGGTGGCGCCGTCCACGACGTCGCGCTGAGCCCGGACGGGGCAACGCTGCTCGCGGCCAGCGACACCGGCGTGGCCGCCTGGGACCTGCGCGACCCCAGCCGAATCCGGCTGACCAGCACGTTCCTCACCGACACCGGGGCCGTGGCCGCCCTCGCGCCGCTGCCGGACCCGCCGGACGGCGCCGACACCCGCCGCCTGGTCGCCACCGGCGGCGCCGACGGGGTGGCCAGGATCTGGGACGTCACCGACCCGGCCAGGCCGGCCGAGCTCGCGGCCCTGCGGGACTCCCCGGCGGCGATCACGGACATCGCGGTCTCGGCCGACGGCGCGCTGCTCGCCACCGCCGACGCGGGCGGCACGGTCGCGCTGTGGGACATCGCCGACCGGTCCCAGCCGCGTCGGCTCGCCGCCGAAGAGCTGCCGGGCGAGGCCCGCTCGGTCACCTTCGCGCCGGACGGCACCGCGCTGGCCATCGGCGGCGTCGGCTACCTGCGGGTCTGGGACGTCCGCTCGCCGGGCTCGCCGCGCGAGACCGCGGGTTACGTCACCTGGCGCACGGTCAGCCAGGTCCGGTTCAGCCCGGACGGGCAGCTGCTGGCCACCGCGTCCACGCCGATGCCGGTCAACCCGAAGCTCGGGCCGGTGACCAGGGTGGAGTGGGACCAGTCCGGCGGCGTCGAGCTCTACCTGCTCGCCGGTGGCCGCCGGCCGCGCCCGATCGCCACGTTCGGCGCCCGCCCGGCCGGCGTCGCCGGGCTGGAGTTCAGCGCGGACGGGCGGACGCTGGTCACCGGCGGCGGCGACGGCGAGATCGCGACCTGGGACCTCACCTTCCGGGCCCGCCCGGTGAAGGGCGACACGCTGCGGGTGGACGGCACGCCACGGGCGCTGGCGCTGGGCGGCTCCGGCCGGGGCCACGTGCTCGCCGTGGTCGGGGACGGCTCAGCCCGGGTCTGGCAGCTCGACCCGGCGGCCGCCGCCGAGCAGGTGTGCGCCCGGGTCGGCACCCGGATCACCCGCGCCGAGTGGCTCGAGGTCGTCCCTGGGCGCTCGTTCCGCGCGCCCTGCCCGTAGCACGCGGGCGGCGGCCGGCGGCAGGGCCGGCCGGGAGCGCCGCGGCGGACGCGGGCCGCGGTTACGAGCGGACCAGGCGGGCGATCGCGGCGCTCGCCTCACGCAGCTTCTCGTCGGCGACCGGGCCGCCCTCGGTGACCGCGTGCGCGACGCAGTGCCCCAGGTGGTCCTCGAGCAGGCCGAGCGCGACCGACTGCAGGGCCCGGGTGGCCGCGGCGACCTGGGTGAGGATGTCGATGCAGTACTTGTCCTCGGCGACCATCCGCTGCAGGCCGCGGACCTGCCCCTCGATCCGGCGCAGCCGGGTCAGGTACGCGTCCCGCCGGTCGCTGTAGCCGCGGTGGCTGTCGCCGGCCGCCACGCCGTGCCCCTGCTCGTCGCCCGCCGGGTCAACGCCGCAGCCCTCGTGGCCCGCCTGGCCGGGCTCGTGCCCGTCGTGCGGGGAGCCGGTCGGCGCCTCGGCCAGCGCGTCGTCCGGGACCGCTGTCGGCGACTCGTCCGTCATGGCGGCACCGCCCTCTGTCCGAACTGATACCCCCCGAGAGTACCCATCGGCCCCGCCGCCCGGTCAGCCGCCGAGGACGAGCCGGGCCGGCGGCGGATGGCCCAGGAAGTCGCGCAGCGCGAACTCGTACCCGTACGCCCCGGCCATCGGGAACACCACCACGTCCCCCGCCCGGACCTCGTCGACCGTGATGTCGCGGGCCAGCGTGTCCTCCGGCGTGCACAGCTCGCCGACGACGGTGACCGGCCGGTCGCGCACCCCGGGCCGGGGCAGCCCCGCCGGCCAGCCCGCGCGGGGCACCACGGCGAAGTTGTGGACGATCTCCCAGGAGATGGGCAGCGCGAACCCGGCGATCCCGCCCCGCAGCACCACGAAGTCCACCCCGTAGGCGTGCTTGACGTCGGTGACCTCGGCCGCGTACCAGCCACAGTCGGCGACCAGCAGCCGGCCCGGCTCGAAGAGCACCCGCACGCCGGCCGGCACCGCCAGCCGGCGCAGCCCCGCGCCGAACGCGGCCAGGTCGAACGGCCGCTCACCGCGCCGGTCGGCCTCGAACGGCACCCCGAACCCGCCGCCGACGTCGACCACCCGCAGGTCCAGCCGGGCGGCGGCGGCCGCGGCGGTGGCGAAGTCCAGGCACCAGCGGACGTAGTCGACGTGCCGGGCGGCGTCGAGGTTGCCGGAGACGGCGTGCAGGTGGAACCCGACCACCTCGACATGGCGCAGCGTCGCCGCGGTCGCGAGCACCTGCGGGACGCGCGCCTCGGGGATGCCGAACGCGCTGGGCACCCCGCCCATCCGCAGCGAGCCGGTCACCGCGACCTGGGCCGGGTTCACCCGCAGCGCCACCGGCACCCGCCGCCCCGCCGCCGCCGCGACCGCGTCCAGCCGGCGCAGCTCCAGCTCGCTCTCGACGTTGACCACCTCGACGCCGGCCGCGACCAGGGCGGACAGCAGGCTGACCGACTTGCCGGGGCCGGCGGCCACCAGCGGCACTTCCCCGTCGCCGAGGCCGCCGCGCCGGGCCGCCGCGCGTGCCAGCTCGATCTCGCGCACCGAGGCGACCTCGAACCCGTGCGCCCCGCCGCGCAGCAGCGCGTCCAGCACCGGCGGGAACCCGTTCGCCTTGACCGCGTAGCGGATCTCGGCCCACGGCGGCAGCGCGGCCCGCAGCGCGGCGGCGTTCGCCGCCGCCACCGCGGGGTCGTAGTAGTACGCGCTGGTCTCGGCCACGCCCTCGGGCCGGGGCGCGGCCAGCGCGGCCCGCAGGGCGACCGGCAGCGCCTCGGCGGGCACGGCCGCCAGCGGCGCCGCGGACGGCGGCAGCTCCACAGCCGCATCGTGACGCATTCGATTAGCGAGCTCACGAAATCCGGCATTCCGGGTCGCGAGCGGCAAGGAGACTGGCACGATGAGCGACCGTGGCCACCGCGCTCAGGTTAGGCGGACCTCACTCGTCGGCCGGAGGACGACCATGACGACCTGCGCCTCACGTCGTGCCGTGTCCTGGCTGGCCCCGGCGGTGGCATGACCTTCGCGGGTTTCCCGCCGGCCGCATCGGCGCCGGCCACCTGGGCCGCCATCCTGGCGACCGAGACCCTGCTGCGCTGCTGGTTCCGGGAGACCGGGACGCCGGTCCCGGCCGCCGATGGCGTGGCCCGGCTGGCGCTGGCGGACGGCGACGCGGTGGTGGCGGTGCCGGTGCGCTACCGCTCGCCGGCCGGCTGGCACCGGTTCGGCCAGCCCTACCTGGTCGGCGGCGAGCCGCTGGACTTCGCCGCGCTCGCCGCGCTCCTCGCCCGGGACGCCGCGCGCCGCGTCGGCCAGCCCGACAGCGGCCCGGCGCTCGCCCGGCTGCTCGGCTCTGCCCGCCGGATCGCGGCCCACCTCGCCGCGCCCCGCCCGGCCGCGGCGACGGCGGACCCGCCCGCAGCCGGCCCGCCGGCCACCGGGCCGCTGACGGCGGAAGCGCTGGTGGCGGACCTCGCCCCGCCGGCCGGGCCGGACGGGACGGCGGCCAGCGCCCCTTTCCTCGCCGGCGAGCAGGCGCTCGTCACCGGCCACCCGTTCCACCCGGCCGCCTGCGACCGCTCCGGCGCCGCCGACGACGAGCTCGCCGCCTACTCCCCGGAACTGGGCGGCACGTTCCAGGTGCACTGGTTCGCGGCCGAGCCGAGCGTCGTGCGCGGCACCGCCATCGGCGGCCAGGGGGCGGCCGCGGCGACCCGGCGGTCCTGGGTCAGCCGGACGCTGCGCGCGCTCGCCGCCGACGCCCGACTGCCCGACGGCTACCTGCCGATCCCGGCGCACCCCTGGCAGGCACGGGCGGTGCTGGCCGACCCGGCGGCCGCGGAGCTGCTCGCCGACGGCCGGCTGGTCCACCTCGGCCCGGCCGGCGCGCCCTGGTTCCCGACGGCCTCGCTGCGCACGGTCTGGCAGCCACGCAGCCCGGTGATGCTCAAGCTCTCCCTCGGCCTGCGGATCACGAACTCACGCCGGGTCAACCAGCCGGGCGAGCTGGAGCTGGCCGCCCAGTTCGCCGCGCTGTTCGACCCGGCGCGCCCGGACGGGCCGGGCCGCTGGCTGGCCGCCCGGCCCCCCGCCGTCCCCCCGGTCGCGGCCCCCGCCGGGGGCGGCGGCC
>JADGHD010000095.1 GCA_019689615.1 Frankia sp.
GGCGGGGCCGTCGCGGGCGGTGGCGGTGGTGGCGGTGTCGCGGCCGGCACCGGGTCCGGCGTGGTCGGCGGGAAGCCGAACTCGGTCGCGAGCTCGGCCCACTGGACGTCGCCGGCCGTCAGGCCGGCCGTCGTCTGCCGCTGCAGCTCCTGCGGTGGGAGGTTGGTGCTGCCGTCGAAGATGTGCCCGCAGGCGCTGGCGGCGGTGGCGTAGCCGTCGAGGCCGACCTCGAACAGGTTGCGTGCGATCACGTCCGGCGCGTCGACCAGCGCCCTCGCCGCCGTGACCTGCTCGCCGAGGCTCACGCAGGCCGGCTGCAGCGACAGGCCGTCCTGGGCGCTGATGTACGCGCGGATGGCGGCCGCGGTGGTGGCGATGCCCACCCGGGCGTCGAGCGTGCTGTCGTACCAGGTCCGCAGCGCCGCCGGGTCGGGCTCGCCGGCCTCGAACGAGGCGCTGCTGCTGCCACTGTCCGCCGGCTCGGCCAGCGGGGGGCCGGTGACCGTCGCCGCGGTCCCGCCGACAGCGATCACCAGGGCCCCGGCCACGGCGACCCGCTTCCACCACTCGGTCGGCTGCGGGTCGGGCGCTCCCCCGGACGGCCGGCGAGCCGGGCTGTCCGCCGGCGCGCGCGTCGGGGCGCTGGGGGAGGCGACATCGGCCAGGCCGGCGCGCGCGTGGTCGGCCGCGACGGGCCGGGCTGGCCCGGCCGGCCTGTGCCCGGCCCGCGCGCTCGGCGAGGGTGCGGCCATCCACCGTCCTCCTTCGACCGCCGGCCGCGGTTCGCGCACCCCGCGAGCAGCGCCGCTCCCGTACCCGCCCGGGCGCGACGGCGAGCCTGGGCGCAAGGCTCCTGGCGGGACGATAGCGCCGGTTTCCGGATCTTCGGTGCGTACCGGTCGACCACCATCAGCCGGGGTGGAAAGGATGAGGGTGGGTTGGTCGTCAGCGGTGCTGGTGATGTGCTGGCGGCGGGCCGGGTGCGCACGGGCGCCGGGCCTCAGGGGAGTCCGTCCGTTCCGCCGGTCGGCTCCGCGGCGGCGGTCGTGGTCGGCGTCTGCCCACCACCCAGGGACGGCAGGATGATCGTCGGTCCGCCGGGGCCCCGTGGGCTGCCGCTGGGCGTGGGCTCCGACGGCGAGGGCTGCGGGGTGACCTCGGGCGCCGGCGGACCGGTCCTGGTCGCGGTCGCCGGTGGGATGGCCGGGTTGGCACGCGGCCGGCCCGTGGCGCTTGGCCGCACCGTGGTGGGGCTGGCCGACAGGGATTCGGTCGCCGGGGGTGAGGAGAGGGCCAGCGGCGAGGCGGTGGCCATGGGGCGCCCGACCCGGGTGGCCAGTTCGGCCCACTGCTCGTCCCCGGCCGACAGCCCCGCTCTGACCTGCTCCTGCAGCAGCTCCGGCGCGATCTGCGTGCCGTCGAAGAGGTTCCCACATGCGGTGACGCCGTTGCCGTAGCCGCCGAGCCCGGCGTCGAACAGGCTCTGGGTGGCGGTGTCCGGTCCGGACGGCAGGGCGCGGGCCTCGGTCAGCTGGTCGGCGAGCGTGTCGCAGGCCGGCTGCAGGGCCGCGCCGTCCTGGGTGGCGAGGTGGTGGCGGATCGCCGCGACGCTGGTCGCGATCTGGGTGCGGATGTCCAGGGTGCTGTCGTACCAGCGGACGATCTCCTCGTCCGAGGTGACGGCGGAGGTGGTGGCCAGCAGGGAGTCGCTCGCGTTGGAGTCGCGCCTGGCACAGGTGGCCATCACGGCGGCGATGACGAGCAGTGCCACCCCGCCGACGGCGAGCCGTTTCCAGAGCCCGCTGACCTCCTGCACACCCTGTCCGGCCCGCCCACGTCGGCGGTGGCCACCGGACCGCCCGCCTCCCTGGCGTGCGGCCATTGACCAGTCCTCCCAAACAGTCATCGCGCTGCGTGCTGGGCCGGGACGATATCGCCGGCATTCGCCTGATCTGTGGCGCGGTACACGCGTTTGCCCGGGCGGCAGTGCCGTCGGTCAACCGTTGGCAAGCTCGGGGGTGGGCTGCGGTGGTCGGCGGTTGGGGCCGCCGGCCTGCCGGCCGGGAACGGGGTGCCGCGGGCAGGCGGCGCGCCGTCGCCGCTGGTCGCCGGCGTGGCCGGCGCGGGCGAGCGGTTCGGCTGCGTCCTGGGCAACTGACGGTGTGTCCTGGCGACCGGCGGTCGTCCGGTCGGCCGGCGCGTTGGCCGCTCCTGCCGTGTCCGGCCCGCGGCCGGCCAGTGCTGTCCGTCCTGGATGTGCGAGTCGAGAAGACGTGACGTTTCTCGTCTGTTGGACGAGGCCTGTGGGACCCCAATGATGAGAGAGTGGATGGCGTGTCGACCGTGAAGGACAGCCGGGCAGGCCAAGTCGACGCCCCGGGTGAGTCGGCCAGTGCCCCAGGTGAGGAGCTGGGCGCGCCGGCCCGGCCACCGGCCAGGGGGCGGTCCATGACGGGGCGCGGCACGGCGGTGCGGGCGACCCGGCAGGGGGACGCGGTCTCGGCGGCGCTTGCCGCGACCAACGCGTTCACCAGCGCCCAGGACCTGCACGCCCGGCTGCGCGCCGCCGGCCAGCCCGTCGGGCTGACCACCGTCTACCGGCACCTGCAGGTGCTCGCCGACCGCGGCGAGGTGGACGTGCTGCGCCTCGACGACGGCGAGACCGTCTACCGCCGGTGCGCCACCGGCACGCACCACCACCACCTGGTCTGCCGGGAGTGCGGGCACACCGTCGAGGTCGCGGGCCCCGAGATCGAGCGCTGGACCGAGCAGGTCGCCAGCGCCGAGGGCTTCACCGACGTCGCCCACACCATGGAGATCTACGGCCGCTGCGCCAGCTGCACCGCCAGCGCCGGCTGACCCGCGCCGAGCAGGCCGTCGTGGCGGCCGGCCACGCCGTCACCGGACGGGCCGACGGGCGGCAGGCCGCGCCACCGGCCGCAGGCGCGGAAAAGTTGACGGATGGGCCGGGGCGCGCCGTCGGGATTGCCCCGGAACCGCCGGTGATGACCGTAGGCTCCCGGAGGTGTGAGCCCCGTCCTCGCCTCCTCCCGGGCCGGGAACCTCGTCCGCGGGATCCTGATCGTCGCGCTGATCGCGCTGGTCTTCCGCGAGATCTACCTGCTCTGGGTCTTCCACACGCCGGCGTGGACCTCACGCCCCAAGGAGATCCGTTACTGCGGGGAGTACTACGAGCGCCGGGACGACCCGCCGGACGTCAACACCGCCGAGGCCACCAGGCTCGCCGGCGGGCGGCTCAAGCAGATCATGCGCTCGCCCGTGCTGCGGCCCGTCGCCGCCTACCGGCCGGCCAGCGACTGCCCGCGCTTCATCTTCACCAAGGTCGGCGACGACCGGTTCGTCGTCTACACCTTCCCCGGCAAGTGACGCGCCGCGCCGACCGGCGGGGGCGGCCCGCCGGTAGCTGGCGCCGGGCCGCGGGTGGGCTCACGAGCTGCCAGCATCCCGCTCGCCGGACACGGTCGCGGCGGGCCGGGCCGACGAGTCGATCGTGTAGACCCGGGCGTGGATGGACGTCCGCTGCTGCAGCGCCGCCCGGACGGCCCGGTGCAGCCCGTCCTCCAGGTAGAACTCGCCGTTCCACTGGACGACGTGCGGGAACAGGTCGCCGTAGAAGGTGGAGCTCTCGTCGAGCAGCAGGTCGAGCGCCAGCACCCGCTTGGTGGTCACCAGCTGGTCGAGCCGGACCTGACGCGGGGGGATCTGCGCCCAGTCCCGCTGCCGGAGCCCGTGGTCGGGATACGGGCGGCCGTCCCCGACCAGCTTGAAGATCACCGTTGCCTCCTCGCCGTACCGTCCGGCGCGCGCCCCACGCTGGGGCCCAGGGCGACATCCCGCCGCCGGCCCGACGCCGGCACCACCCGGGCGCGCGACCAGACCACCACCTCAGCCTAGAATGCTCAGCCCGCGTGGTGGCGCGCGCCAACCGCCCGATCGCCCGTTGCCGGGACATTGAGGTACTCCCCCATTCTTGACTGTCCGTAGTCATGTGCGGTCAAGCGCTACACCATCGGGTCACCTCGTCCACCCACTCTGCGGTCGCCAACCGCTTGACCCGTCGCCGCGAAGCAACTTAAGTAAGCCTTACTTGACGACGGGAGGACTGGGATGGCGGGGCAGGAAGCGGAGAAGAGGGGCGAGACGACGGCGTCGGCCGAGCTCGCGGTCCGCGCGCGCACCGTCCTGGCTGGAGCCCGGCACGCGCTGCTGACGCTGCCAGGCGCGCGCGTGCGCGGGTGGGCTGGGCTGATCGACGACGGCGGCGAGCCGGTGCTGCTGGTGGCCGCCGGCAGCCCGCCGACCATGGCGGCCGCCCGGTCCCGCCGGTGCCGGATCGACGTGCCGGGTGCCGACGGCGAGCGGCTCGTCCTCGCCGGGCAGCTGCGGACGGTGCCGGGCGACGCCCAGCAGGTCGCCCAGAGGATCGCCGGGCCCGGCCTGACCGTGATGGTTCCGGACGAGGGCCGCGTCGACGATCTGGTGGCGCTCGCGCTCTCCGTCGACGACGTCCTGTTGTGCCTGCCCACGGCGGACGAGCCCGGGGCGCCGCGCCGCCCCGGGTGGGCACGCCGCCCCGGCCGTGCTGCCGGCGGCCGTGGCGGTGAGCCCCGCTGGCCGACGATGGCCCGTGGCCAGCGGGTGGACCTGGCGGCCTACGCGCTCGCCGAGCCCGACCTCATCACCGCCTACGCACCGGACCTGATCGAGCACCTGAACACCGCGCACGCCGGCCAGCTGCGCCGGCTCGCCGCGCACGGCCGGCCGCGCAGCGGGCAACGGCCGCTCGCCGACCCGACGGACCCGGTGGCCGTGGCCGGGGTCGCGGTGAGTGCGCTCGACCGCACCGGGCTCACCCTCTGGGTGGTCGGCCCGGCCGGGGCCGACGAGCTGCGGGTCACCTTCCGCAACGAGCTCACCGAGCCCAGGTCGCTCGGCATGGAGATCCGACGGCTGCTCGCCGAGGACGCGCACCGCCCCGACTAGCCTTGGCCTGACATAGCGGGCGCGGCGGGCTTGACATCCGAATTGGTAATCATTTTCATTAAGCCCATGCGCTCGAGTCCTGGCCTCTGTTCCTGCCCGCCACCGCGCGCCGCGCGGCCGTCGTCGCACGGCACCATCCGTCGGCGGCGTGCTGCCCGCTGGCCGCTGGTCGCGCTCGGCCTCGCCGCGGCGCTCGCGCTGGCCGGCTGCGGCACCGACGACGGCGCCGCTGGCGGCGGGACCGACGGGGGCGGGCTGCTGGTCGTCGCCACCACGACCCAAGCCGGCGACTTCAGCCGGGTGGTCGGCGGCGACCTCGTCGAGGTCACCCAGCTGATCCCGGCGAACGTCGACCCGCACGACTACGAGCCGTCGCCGGCCGACCTGGATGCCCTGGCCGGGGCCGACGTGCTGGTCACCAACGGGGTCGGGCTGGAGTCCTGGCTCGAGGACGCGATCGAGGCGGCCGGGTTCGACGGCCGCCGGGTGGCGATGGCCGACGGCGTCGCGCTGCGCGCTGGCTTTGACCACGACCACGGCGAATCGGGCGAGGAGCACACCGAGGACGACGGCGAGGAGCACGACCCGCACATCTGGCAGGACCCGCGGAACGCCAAGATCATGGTCACCAACATCGAGCAGGCGTTCACCGCGGCGGACCCGCAGAACGCGGCCGCCTACCAGGCCAACCTGACCAGCTACCTCGGGCAGCTCGACGAGCTGGACAGCTACGTCGAGGGCCAGATCGCCACCATCCCCGAGGAACGGCGGCTGCTGGTCACCAACCACGACTCGTTCGGCTACTACTGCGACCGCTACGGCCTGACCTACGTCGGCTCGATCATCCCGAGCTTCGACACCTCGGCCGAGCTGTCCGGCGCGGCGATCGAGGAGATCGTCAGCCGGATCCGCGAGACCGGGGCGCCGACGGTCTTCTCCGAGTCGTCGCTGCCGCCGAAGGTCGCCGAGACGATCGGCGCCGAGGCCGGGGTGCGGGTCATCGCCGGCGAGGACTCCCTGTACGCGGACACGCTCGGACCGGAGGGGTCCGCGGGCGAGACCTATCTCAAGGCCATGCGGCACAACACCGACGTGATCGTGAGCGCGCTGCGATGATCCCGGCCCTGGCTCGGCGTTGCCTCCCGGTGGACCGGGCGCGCCCGGCGCGCGCCGGCCGCCGTACCGTGGCGGACATGAGTTCCGACGCCGCCGCGGACCGTGCTGCCGCCGCGGCAGCACCGCTGACGTTCGGCATGGCCCGTCCGCGGTTCGGCCTCGCCGCGCTGTCCAGCCCGCCCGCTGCCGCCGCGCCCGCCGCCGAGGCCGCCACCGGACCGGCCGGCGACTCCGTATCGGCCGTCATGGGCACCGACGCCGCCGGGCTCTCGCCCGACGGTGCCCGGCGCGGTGAGCCGGGCGGCGCCGCGGACGCCCTGGTGCTCGCGGACGCGACGGTGGCCTACGGCCGCACGACGGCGCTGGAGCGGGTGAGCGGCCGGGTGCCAGCCGGGCGGACTGTCGCCCTGATCGGGCCGAACGGAGCGGGCAAGTCCACGCTGATCAAGGCGATCCTCGGCCTCGTCCCGGTGGTCTCCGGGTCGATCACCGTCCTCGGCCGTGCCCCGGCCGACGCCCGCCGCGACGTCGGCTACGTGCCACAGGCCGACACGCTCGACCCGGACTTCCCGGTGTCGGTCATGCAGGTCGTGCTGATGGGCCGCTACCGGCGGATCGGCTGGGTGCGCGGGCCGCGGGCGGCCGACCGGGCGGCCGCCGCCGAGGCGCTGGCGGCGGTCGGCCTCGCCCACCGGGCGAAGGACCGGTTTGGCACGCTGTCCGGCGGCCAGCGCCAGCGGGTCCTGCTGGCCAGGGCGATCGCCGCCCGGCCCCGGCTGCTGCTGCTCGACGAGCCGTTCAACGGGGTCGACGCGGTCTCCCAGGACGCGCTGCTGCGTGCGCTGGCCGAACTCACCGCACAGGGCACGGCCGTCGTGATCTCCACTCACGACCTCGCCCTCGCCCACCTCGCCTGCGACGACGTCTGCCTGCTCAACCGCCACCAGTTCGGGTTCGGCCCGCCGGAGCGGACGCTGACCCCCGACCTGCTGCGGGGGGCCCCCCCCCGGGGCCGCGGGGGGGGGGGGGGGCCCCCGCGGGGGGGGGGGGCCCCCGGGGCCCCCCCCGGGGGCGCGCCGCCCCGGGGGCCGCCGCGGTGGAGCTGGGCAGCCACGGTGTGATCGTGGCCACCCGGTGACCGCCCTGGCCTGGCCCGCGTGCCCGGCCGCGTGGCCCGGTGCCACCGGCCAGGCCGACCCCGCCCGCCACCTGCCGTCATGACCGATCTGCTGGTAACGCCGTTCGAGCGGCCGTACCTCGCCCGGGCCCTGGTCGAGCTGCTGCTGCTCGGCGGGCTCGCCGCCGTCGTCGGCGTGTTCGTGCTGCTGCGCCGGCTCGCCTTCCTCACCGACGCGCTCACCCACACCGTGTTCCCCGGCGTGGTCATCGGCTTCCTGATCGGCGGGCAGGACGGCGTGTTCCCAGGGGCGCTCGTGGTCGCGTTCGTCGCCGCCGGGCTGTTCACGCTGCTTTCCGCGAGCCGGCGGGTCGGCGAGGACGCCGCGCTGGCGATTCTGCTCACCGGCTTCTTCGCGGTCGGCGTGGTGCTGGTGTCCCGGCGCTCCTCCTACACCGCCGACCTCACCACGTTCCTGTTCGGCCGGGTGCTGACGGTCCGGGTCTCCGACATCGTGGCCACGGCGGCGGTCGCCGTCGTCGTGCTCGCGGTGCTGGCGGCGCTGCGCAAGGAGCTGCTGCTGGTCGCGTTCGACCCGCGGGCCGCCCAGGCGGCCGGTTACCGGGTCGCGGCGCTGGACCTGGCGCTCAACCTGGCGATCGCGCTGGTGGTGGTCGCCGCGGTGCGGGCGGTCGGCACGGTGCTGGTGATCGCGCTGATCGTGGTGCCTGCGGCCACCGCCCGGCTGCTGTCCGACCGGCTGGCCGTGGTCACGGCCGCCGCCGTGGGGCTCGGCATGGCGGCCGGCTGGATCGGGCTGCTGATCAGTTACCACGTGTCCGTCCGGGCGGAGGTCCGCCTGGCCACCGGGGCCACCGTGGTGCTGGTGCTGGTGGCCGCGTACCTGCTGGCGCTCGCCTTCGCCGGGGCCCGCGCCGGGCTGCGCCGCCGGGCCGTCGCCGCTGCCGTGGGCCCGGGCTCCGCCGCCGGTCAGGACGGCGCCGCCGCGGAGGCCGCGGCCGGCCAGGACGCCGGTGCCGTCGACGCCGCGGCCGCGCTGGGACGGGCCCGATGAGGCTGCTGGACTCCCTGGGCGACGCCTACACCCAGCGGGCGCTGATCGAGGCGGTGCTGGTCGGGGTGCTGTGCGGGGCGGTCGGGGTGCACGTCGTGCTGCGCCGGCTGAGCTTCCTGACCACCGCGCTCACCCACGCCACCTTCCCTGGCGTGGTGGCCGCGGCCCTGCTCGGCCTGCCGGTGCTGCTCGGGGCCGGGTTGTTCGGCCTGCTGCTGGTGCTCGTCGTCGCCGCGCTGTCCGGTGCCCGCGCCAGCGGCCGGGGCGAGGCGGCCGCCGCGGGTACCGGGCCCGGCGCCCCCGGCGGCGGGGCGCGCGACCTGTCGAGCGTGACCGGGGTGCTGCTGTCCGGCGGCTTCGCGCTGGGCGTCGCGCTGATGTCCGCCCAGGACGGGTTCACCCGGGAGCTCACGGCCTTCCTGGTCGGCTCGATCCTCACGGTCGGCACGACCGACCTGGTCGTCACCGGGGCCGCCGCGGCCGTCGTGCTCGCCGTGCTGGCGGCGCTGCGCAAGGAGCTGCTGCTCAGCGCGTTCGACCCGACCGCGCTGGCCGCCGCCGGCTACCCGGTTCGCCGCCTCGACCTGGTCGTGCTGCTCGCGGTCGAGGTCACCGTGGTCACCACGGTGCCCGCCGTGGGCACGGTCCTGGCGATCGCGCTGATCGTCGGCCCAGCGGCCACCGCCCGCCTGTGGTGCTCCCGGACCGGCCCGATGACGGCGCTCGCGATGGCGCTCGGCGTCGCCGCCGGCGTGCTGGGCCTGGCCGCCAGCGCCCAGTGGGACGTGGCGGCCGGCGGCGCGATCGTCCTGACCACCGCGGCCTTCTTCGCGATCTCCCTGCCGCTGGGGGCCGCCGTCACCCGGTACGGCCGGCGGGCCCGCCGCGCTCGCCCGGCCGTGGCGGCGGCGGGTGGCGTCGGCTGATCGCCAGCGGTGATACGGAACGTAACCAGTCAGGGCCGGTGACGGTCACCGTGCGCTTCGGTTTCCGCTGGAAATTGCCCAGGTAAGGGGGCCAACGGGGTCACACCGCCGGGGTGGCCGTGGTCGAGGCGACGACCGCGCGTGAATAACCAGTGGACGGCGCGCCTACCCTGGATCCATGGAGTTCTCCCAGTCCGACAAGCTCGCCGGCGTCTGCTACGACGTCCGCGGCCCGATCCTCGACGCGGCTACCGCGATGGAAGCCGCCGGGGAGCGGATCCTGAAGCTGAACATCGGCAATCCGGCCCCGTTCGGGTTCTCCGCACCGCCGGAGATCCTTGCCGCCGTCGCCGAGCAGCTGGCGAGCGCACAGGGCTACAGCGACTCCAGGGGGCTGCCGGCCGCCCGGGCCGCGGTCGTCGAGTACCACCGCGGCCGCGGTGTCACCGGGATCGGCCCAGACGACGTCTACCTCGGCAACGGCGTCTCCGAGCTGATCATGATGGCGCTGCAGGCGCTGCTCAACGACGGGGACGAGGTGCTGCTGCCGGCGCCGGACTACCCGCTGTGGACGGCGGTGGTCAGCCTGTGCGGCGGCCGGCCGGTGCACTACCTGTGTGACGAGTCGGCCGGCTGGCTGCCCGACCCGGAGCACGTCGCCGCCAGGATCACCCCGCGCACCAGGGCGCTCGTCCTGATCAACCCGAACAACCCGACCGGCGCTGTCTACGACCGGGCGACGGTCGAGGCGCTGGTCGAGCTGGCTCGCCAGCACAACCTGATGATCTTCTCGGACGAGATCTACGACCGGATCCTGTTCGACGACGCCGAGCACGTGCCCACCGCGGCGATCGCCCCCGACCTGGTCTGCGTCACCTTCAACGGCCTGTCCAAGGCCTACCGGCTGGCCGGCTTCCGGGCCGGATGGATGGTGGTCTCCGGCCCGCGCGGCCACGCCACCAGCTACATCGAGGGTCTTGGCGTGCTGGCGAACATGCGGCTGTGCGCCAACGTCCCCGGCCAGTACGCGGTCGTCGCCGCGCTCGCGCACAACGGTGGCGCCGGCGACCTGGTGCTGCCCGGCGGCCGGCTGCGCGAGCAGCGCGACATCGTGGTGAAGCTGCTCAACGACATCCCCGGGGTGTCGGTGGTCCCGCCGCGCGGCGCGCTCTACGCGTTCCCGCGGATCGACCCGCAGGTGTACTCGATCCACGACGACGAGCGGCTCGTCCTCGACCTGCTGTCCGCGGAGAAGATCCTGCTGGTCCAGGGCAGCGGCTTCAACTGGCCGAAACCGGACCACGTCCGCATCGTCACCCTGCCCAGCGTCGACGAGCTGTCCGACGCGATCGGCCGGATCGAGCGCTTCCTCGCCAGCTACTCGCAGCGCTGACCCGGGGAGGGCAGGGTTTCCACAGCGGGACGCTGGTTGTGGACAATGCCTGTGGATAACTCTGGCCCGGTTGTGGACGACGAGGCTGTCCCCGGCCCGAATCCTGTGGACAGCCTGCCGTCGGCCCGTGGCCTGGGCGGCCGACGGCGGCGCTGGCCTGCCCCGCCGCAGCGGGGAAGCGCTGCCGGCGGCGCGGCCGGCGCACCTGGCGAGGCAGGCGTACCTGGCGTGGCCGGCGCACCCGGCACGGTCGCGCCGGCCGGCGTACGCCAAGGCGCCCCACCCGCGCCAGGTGGGCGGGCCCGCCGGGCGTGGCGCGCGCTCAGGCGGGCGGACGCCGTCATCCCGGCGGCGCTCGCGCTCGCCGTGGCGGCCGTGCTGGCGGTGGCCACCGAGGTCTGGACCCGGCCGCTCTGGTACGACGAGATCTGGCGGCCGCACTTCCTCGCCGAGCCGCCCGCCACGTTCTGGGGCGAGCTCGCGCACGCCAACACCCCGTCCGCGCTCGGCTGGGCGGCGCTGACCCGGCTCGTCGGCGAGATCGTCGGCTGGCACGCCTGGGCGCTGCGGCTGCCGGAGCTGGTCGCGCTGACGCTGCTGCCGGTGGCGACCTACCTGCTCGCCCGCCGGTTCACCGGTCCGGCGGCGGCCGGGCTCGCTGCGGCCTGCGTCGGCCTGTCCGGGGTGGGGATCGACCTCGGCACCCAGCTCAAGCCGTACGCCGTCGAGGCGCTGGCCGCCGTCGTGATCGTCCGCCTCTGGCTGGTCGAGCGCCGCCCGGTCGCCGCCCGCGCGGCGGCCGGCGGGCTCGGTCTGTTCGTCGTCCCGGCGGCGTTCCTGATCATCCCGCTGGCCGCCGCCGACCTGGTCGCGGCCGGCCGCGCCCGGCTGCGGCGGGCGCGGGCGGCGCCCGCCGCCGCCCCGCCGCTCGCCCTGTGCGGGCTGCACACCCTGCT
>JADGHD010000096.1 GCA_019689615.1 Frankia sp.
GCGGCCCGCGCCCGCCGCGGCCGGGCCCGGGGGGGCGCGGGCCCCGGCGGGGGGGCGGGCGGGCCGCGCGCCCCGCGCCGCTTCGCGCTGTGGGACCGAGCCGGACAGGGCACGCGCGAATGTCGCCTCGGCGATGCCGGTGATCGGGACCCCGAGGTCCAGCGCGTTCTGCACGGTCCAGCGGCCGGTGCCCTTCTGTTCGGCCTGGTCGAGCACGACGTCGACGAATGCCCGGCCGGTGGCGCCGTCGACGTGCCGCAGCACGTCCGCCGTGATCTCGATGAGGAACGACTCCAGGTCGCCGGTGTTCCAGTCGGCGAAGATCTGCCCGATCTCCGCAGCGGACGCCCCGAGGCCCTGGCGCAACAGGTCTTCGGCCTCGGCGATGAGCTGCATGTCGGCGTACTCGATGCCGTTGTGCACCATCTTCACGAAGTGGCCGGCGCCGTCCGGCCCGATGTGGGTGCAGCACGGGGTGCCGTCCACCTTCGCCGAGATCGTCTCGAGGATTGGCCCCAGCGACTCGTATGCCGCGGGCGTCCCGCCCGGCATCACCGATGGCCCGTGCAGGGCGCCCTCCTCGCCGCCGGACACGCCAGTGCCCATGAAGTGCAGGCCGTGCTCGCGCAGGGCCCGTTCGCGGCGGATGGTGTCCGGGAAGTGCGCGTTCCCGGCGTCGACGACGATGTCGCCCTTCTCCAGCAGCGGCACCAGCTCGTCGATCACGGCGTCGGTCGCGGCGCCGGCCTTGACCATGATGATGATCTTGCGTGGCCGCTCCAGTGAGGCGACGAAGTCCGCCATCGACTCCGAGGGCACGAAGTCGCCCTCGCCGCCGTGTTCGGCGACCAGCGAGGCGGTGCGCGCGGGAGTGCGGTTGTGCAGCGCCACGGTGTACCCGTGTCGGGCGAGGTTGCGGGCAAGGTTGCGGCCCATGACCGCCAGGCCGGTCACTCCGATCTGCGCTCGTGCTGACATCCGCGTGCTCCTCGGGGCTCGGGACCAGGTATATCGGCTCGGGGCTCGGGACCAGGTATATCGGCAGCAGGCCGACAACCGCGCGGCCTACCGGCGCCGCGCCGGCCCGGACGCCGGGCGCGGCCAACTCCGCCCAGCTCCCGCTCCTGCGCGCGAACCGTCGGCCAACGGAGCGCGGCACGGCATCGCCCGACAGTCTGGGCCAACAGCACCCCGACACCGGTCAGCCAGCACCGTGCTGTCGTGTCCGGCGCTGTTCGATGCGGTCCACCAGCCGGCTCATCGCGGCGCGGGCCTGTTCGTGCGCGGTCTCGTGGCCAGCGGTCTCGTCGGCGACGAGGGCCAGGCCCAGGCCCTGCATCGTGGCCGCGACCAGTGCCGGCGGGAACTCGTCCGGGTCGACGTCGTACTCGGGGAGGATCTTGTCCAGCACGTCCATCTGCATCCGCCGCACCTCGCGGGCGACCCTGCCCATCTCCGCGCGCAACGCCGGCCGGTGGTTGGCTGCGGCGAGGAACTCGATGAACAGGGCGGTTCCGCGGGGATCGGAGGCGAGATCCCACCATGCGCGCAGCGGCCGCGGGGAGGTCAGCGCCGCGGCCATGCGCTCGACGATGCGCTCGGAGCGGCGCCGCAGCATGGCGACGAACAAGTCGTCGATGGTCGAGAAGTAGTAGTGCAGCAGCGGGGCCGTGAGCCCGACCCGCTCGGCGACGTTTCGTGAGGTCACGGCTGCGTACCCCTCGTGGAGCATGATCTCCTCCGCGGCGTCGAGGACCCGGCGCACCTTCTCCTCGGTCGCCGCGCGCCGCCGACGGGGCTGCGTCATCCACCACCTCCACCGCCGGCCCGCGCTCCACCGGCCGACCCGTCCCATCCTGCCGACCGTGCACACATCTTGACATCGCCAGGCCGGCGAACTTTGAATGACTGTTCAAAGTTTCGCCCCTGTCGGCCTCGTCGGGAGGTGCCAGTGAGCGACGCGAGCCCGGTCTACTGGGATCCGTTCGACCGCGAGATCGCGCGTGACCCCTACCCGATCTACCGGCGGATGCGTGCCGAGTCGCCGCTCTGGTACAACGAGCGTCACGACTTCTACACGCTCAGTCGCTGGGATGACGTGAACAAGTCCTTAGTCGACTGGCAGACGTTCTCCTCGGCCAGGGGCCCGATTCTGGAAGTCATCAAGTCGAACATCGAGATCCCGTCCGGCACCCTCCTCATGGAGGACCCGCCAATCCACGACATCCACCGCCGCCTGCTCGCCCGGGTCTTCACACCCCGCCGCGTCATGGCGCTCGAGCCCGAGATCCGGGACTTCTGTGTCCGCAGCCTCGAGCGCCTCGTCGGGCTCGGAAGCTTCGACCTGATGAAGGAGTTCGCCGTCGAGGTCCCGATGCGCGTCATCGGGATGCTGCTGGGCATCCCCGAGGCCGACCAGGTGGCCGTCCGCGAGCGTGCCGACGCCAAGCTGCGCACCGAGCCCGGAAAGCAGATGAAGGTGTCCGAGCGCGCGCTGATGGACATCGACCTGTTCGCCGACTACATCGACTGGCGCGTCAAGCACCCGTCGGACGACCTGATGACGGCGCTCATCCAGGCGGAGTTCACCGACGAGCACGGTGTCACCCGCAAGCTCACCCGCGAGGAGGTCCTGACCTACGTCACCGTGCTCGCCGGCGCCGGCAACGAGACAACGGCGCGCCTGATCGGCTGGCTCGCGGCCGTCCTCGACCGCCACCCCGACCAGCGAGCCGACCTCGTCGCCAACCGCGAACTGATCGGCAACACGATCGAGGAGACCCTGCGCTTCGAGCCCACCGGCCACGCCATCGGCCGCTACATCACCAGGGATGTGGAGTTCTACGGCCAGACGGTGCCGAAGGGCAGCGCGATGATGCTCCTCGTCGCCTCGGCCAACCGCGACGTGACGCGCTGGGGCGAAGACGCCGAACGCTACGACATCCGCCGCAAGATCGACCAGCACCTCACCTTCGGCATCGGCACCCACTACTGCCTGGGCGCGTCGCTCGCCCGCCTCGAGGCCCGTATCGCACTGGAAGAGGTCTTGAAGCGCTTTCCTGCCTGGGAAGTCGACTGGTCCCGCGCCGAGTTGTCCTCCACCTCGACCATGCGCGGCTGGGAAACCCTCCCCATCAGCGTCGCGTGACCAACCGTCCGCTCTCCGGTCCGCTCGCCGCTCGTAATCGATAGCACGACGGCTCGTTAGGCGAGGGCGGCGGAAGTGCCTCAGCCGCCGCCTTCAACGACCGCGGAGCCCGATCCCGGTCCGAAAGTAACGCCAGCTACCGGACAAGCCGCTGCCTGGCACGAGGGACCAGGCAGCCGATCGCGCGAACGCCACCGACAGCTGCGTCACCCTGTGTGCTCCCGGTGTTGTCCGTCGAACTCCCGGAGCCGGCCGAGCCGCGACTGTCGGAGGTCGACAGTAGTGTGGGCTCGATCGACGTATCCGAACATGACATCACGGAGAGTAGGATGCCGATCGGTGACCTTCAGGCACGACTGCTCGCGCTGTGCCGAATCGACGGGCTCAACTGGCACCTGATCGCTCGTGAGGCCCAGCGTCAGGGTGGCCTTGATCGTCTGCTGAACGGCCAGGTCAGTGAGTCGGGCAAGGAGGCTGCCAAGGCCATCGACGCTCTCCGTCGTGGCCTGGCGGACCTGCCAAGGTACGAGGACGAGGCGCGCGCGGCGGCGGACAGGGCCGAAGCTGCCGGTGCTGCGTTGTACACGGTCCTCGACGACGGTTACCCAACAAACCTCCGGCTCGTCTTCAACCTCCCGCCGTTCCTTTTCGTGCGCGGTCAGCTCCTCGACGGGGATATGCGGAGTGTCGCGGTGGTCGGGACCCGCCAGGCAACGCAGGACGGACTCAGACGCGCGGATCGTATGGCGCGGCTGCTGGCCGAGCAGCGCGTCACGGTGATTTCCGGACTGGCCCGTGGCGTCGACACCGCGGCGCATTCCTCTGCCCTGCGCGTGGGTAGCCGAACGATCGCGGTCATCGGCACGGGCATCCTGCGGTGCTACCCGCGGGAGAATTACCAGCTCGCCGAGCAGATCGCCGAGACCGGAGCGCTGGTGTCGCAGTTCTGGCCGGACACCCCACCGGCAACGTATACGTTCCCGCGTCGGAACGTGACGATGTCCGGCATGTCGCAGGGGACTGTTGTGATCGAAGCGTCCAGCACCTCGGGCGCGAAAATGCAGGCTCGCCTGGCGCTTGAACACGGGAAGCGAGTTTATCTGCTCCGAAGTCTCGTGGATGGACACGAATGGGCGCGGCGATACGCCAGCCGCCCCGGCGCCGTCGTCGTCGACAACGTCGAGGACGTGGTGACAACCCTTCTGCCACTTGAGCGCATCCAGGCGGCAGACTCCCGTCGCCAGCAGCTCGCGATCCCGTACCTGTGATGACGCCCGACCAAACGCCTCCCGAGGCGGGTCTGCGCGACGGGTGTGCTCGGCCGAAAGTACGACCTGCCGGGCGTGCCTTTCGGCCTTTCCGCTGATGTGGGGCGGGCGGCGAATCGCCATCCTTGGGGTGTGCCGTGGTCCTGACTCGCCTGCCCGGAGGAGAAGCACATGTCAGCGTCGTTTCGAGCCGGCGGTCCCGCACGGGCGGCTGAGCCGCCCGCATCTCCCAGCGCTGCCGGCTCGGACGGCATGCGGACGGGCGGCGTCGTCGCTCCCGGCGCCGCCGGACCGTCGGTGGAAGCGGGCGCTTCCGGGACCGGGCGCGTGATGACGGCGATCGTGCAACGTGGCTATGGGGCGCCCGAGCAGGTGCTGCGGATGGTGCGCGTCGCGGTGCCCGAGGCGGGTGACGACGACGTACTGGTCCGGGTGCGGGCCACCAGCGTGAACACCCCGGACTGGCTGGTGACGGCCGGGGTGCCCGGCATCCTGCGGCTCGCCGCTGGGCTGCGGCGGCCGAACCTACAGGTGCGCGGGTCCGATCTCGCAGGCGTGGTGGCGGCGGTCGGTGCGAACGTCACCGACCTGCGGCCCGGCGACGAGGTGTTTGGGTCGCTGTGGACGGGGTCGCTCGGCACTGGCCACGGAACGTTCGCGGAGTACACCGTTGTCCCTGCCGCCCAGGTGATCCCCAAGCCCGCCAGGCTGAGCTGGGAGGAGGCCGGGGCGGCGGTCATGTCCGGCCTGACCGCGCTGCTCGCCAGCCGTGACGTGGGCCAGGTCGGCCCGGGCACGCGCGTGCTGGTGAACGGCGCCTCCGGTGGCGTCGGAACGTTCGCGGTGCAGTTCGCCAGGGCGCTCGGCGCGCACGTGACCGGAGTGTGCGGCCCACGCAATGTCGAGCTCGTCCGGTCGCTCGGCGCGGAGCGGGTCATCGACTACACGAAGGAGGACTTCACCAGGGAGACCGGTCGATATGACCTCGTGCTCGACAACGTGCTCAACCACCCGCCGAAGGTCACGGCCCGGGCGCTGGTGCCCGGAGGGATCTACATCCCCAACAGCATCGGCAGCCCCACCGGACTGCTCGGCAGCTTCCCGCGGATCGCGCGGGCGAGGCTGATGTCCAGGCGAGGCGCGGTCGACGTGCGCGCGGTCCAGTGCGTCGTGAACCGGGAGAACCTCGCCGCGCTCGCCGCGTTCCTCGTCTCCGGCGATGTCAGGGTCGTGATCGACCGGACCTACCCGCTCGCCGAGGCGGCCGCTGCGGTCGCGCACATGATGACCCACCGCGCCCGAGGCCAGATCGTGATCGCCGGTTAGCCGTCAGCGCCCGTTGGTCGAGGTCGGGCGGGGGTGAGCCGGCCGTGGGCGCGGCGGCGGCGAGTGGGCTCGGTGGCCGGGCGCTGGAGCCACGGGACGCGGCTCAGCCGATCATGTCTGCTTGGCTGCAAACAGTAGTCGGCGGACTACGATTGGGTCAGTTCGCGCGTCCATGCCGCGGGCGGGCCTCGTGGGGAAGATCCTGTTGCTGCCGGTGCCCCTGCCCCGGGAGGAGAGGCTGTTGTGACTGCCGCCGTCTCAGCTCCGAACGGGGTCGCCAGCTGCGTCATCCCGCCGGCCGGACTGGATGTCCTGATCCGCGCGCTACGGGCCCGTGGATACCGCGTTGTCGGCCCCACCGTGCGCAACCGGGCCATCGTCTACGAAGAACTCACCGCTGCCGCGCAGCTGCCGGTGGGCTGGACCGACGTCCAGGACGGCGCCACCTACCGCCTCGAACGCCGCGATGACGACGCCAGGTTCGGCTACGCGGTCGGCCCGCACTCCTGGAAGCAGTTCCTGCTGCCCCCGCGGCTGCGGCTGCTGCGCGTCCGGCGCACCCCGGGCGGTGGCGCCGACGCCGGCCAGGACGGTGGCGACGGCGCCAGGGGTGGCGGCACCGAGGACGACGGCGGCTACGCCGGGAAGAACGGCGGCTACGACGGCAGCAGCGGCGGCACCGCCACCGCCGGCCCTGGCCCCGGCCGTCTGGACTTCGAGGAGGAGCCGCCGCCGACCACCCGGCTGGCGCTGATCGGCGTCCGTTCCTGCGAGCTGCACGCGATCGCGATCCAGGACCGGATCCTGGTGGCCGGGCGCTACCCGGACCGGGACTACACGGCCCGCCGCGAAGGACTGTTCATCGTCGCCCTCAACTGCCACGAGCCCGGCGGGACCTGCTTCTGCGTGTCGATGGACACCGGCCCAGCCGTCCGCCAGGGCAGCGGCTACGACCTCGTCCTCAGCGAGATCCTCACCGGCGAGCACCGCTTCCTCGTCGAGGCGGGCACCGGCCGCGGCGCCGAGGTGCTCGCGGAGCTGACCGGCCCGCCCGCCGCCAACACCGGCGTCACCACCGGCAGCACCGGCGCCGACGACAGGACCGCCGCAGGCGGCGCCAACTCCCGATCAGGCGACGAACCCGCGCCCGCTCGCCCAGCCACCTCGGCCGATTGGGAAGCAGCCCAAACCGGCGTGGAGCGGGCGGTCTCCCGGATGGGGCGCACGCTCGACGCGGACAACCTGCGCGACCTGCTGGCCGCCAACCTCGAGCACCCCCGCTGGGACGACGTCGCGAGCCGCTGCCTTACCTGCGGCAACTGCACGATGGTCTGCCCGACCTGCTTCTGCCTCACCGTGGAGGACGTCGGCGACCTGGCCGGCGGCGAGGCCGAACGCTGGCGCAGCTGGGAGTCCTGCTTCTCGCTCGACCACTCCTACCTGCACGGCGGCCCCGTCCGCGGGTCCTCACGGTCCCGGTACCGACAGTGGCTCACCCACAAGTTCGCCACCTGGCACGATCAGTTCGGCACATCGGGCTGCGTCGGCTGCGGGCGCTGCATCACCTGGTGCCCGGTCGCCATCGACGTCACCGAGGAGCTGACCGCCATCCGCGCCAACTCCGTCCCCGGCGAGCCGGTGTCATGACAAGCCCGTCGCCATCCGCATCCTCGGCCCCGCTCCCGGTGCCGGAAACCGCCTCCTCGTTCCGGGTGGCAGCGGTGTCCGGAATGCGGGCAGACCACCTCGCTGCCCTGGCCGGCTGCGCCCGGGAGCTGAGCTTCGAGCCGGGCCAGGTGCTCTTCCGGGAAGGCGGCGTGGCCGACACGCTCTACCTGATCCGCTCGGGGACCGTCGCGCTCGAGATGTTCGTGCCGGCCCGTGGCTCGATCAGCATCGACACGGTCGGCGCCGGCGACCTCGTCGGCTGGTCCTGGCTCTTCCCGCCCTACCGGCTGCAGTTCGACGCCCGGGCGCTCACGGCCGTGACGGCGGGCGCCGTCGATGCCGCCTGTCTGCGAACCCGGATGGCGCAGGACCCGGAGTTGGCCGCTGACCTGTTGTTCCACCTCGCGCAGGTGCTCGCCGGGCGCCTGTCGGCAACCAGGATGAGGCTGCTCGATGTCTACCGGAACCCGGCCGAGCGCTGAGGCGGCGCTGCCGGCCACGGCGCCCTTGTCGTCCTCGCCGGCCGCGCCGGCCGCACCGGTCGTCGCAGAGATGACGCCGCGGCCGTTCCGGGTGGTCGACCGGGTTCGGGAGACGCCGGACACCTGGACCCTGCGCCTGGTGCCCGACGACGGCGGCCCCACGATCGACGCGGTACCCGGCCAGTTCACGATGGTCTACGCCTTCGGCGTCGGCGAGGTCCCGGTGTCGGTCTCCGCCGTCCCGTCCGACGGTGTGCCGCTGACCCACACGGTGCGGGCCGTCGGAGCGGTGACCGAGGCGATCTGCGCCGCGAAGCCCGGTGACGTGCTCGGCGTGCGCGGTCCGTTCGGTCGCGGCTGGCCGCTGGACCAAGCGGTGGGCCGCGACGTCCTGGTCATCGCCGGCGGGCTGGGGCTCGCCCCGCTGTGGCCGGTCGTCCACGCGCTCGCGCGGCGGGACAGCGCCGGTAGGGCCGCCGCGGTCCTGGTAGGCGGCCGTACGCCAGCCGACCTGCCGTACCGCGACGAGCTCGCGCGCCTGGCCGCCCAGACCGGTCTGCAGGTCCTGGTGACGGTCGACCGGGCAGATCCAGGCTGGGACGGGCGGGTAGGCGTGGTCACCGCGCTGCTGCCGGACGCGCGCTTCGACCCGGCGCGCACCGTGGCCTTCCTGTGCGGGCCCGAGGTCATGATGCGGGTCACGGCCGCCGCGCTCACGGACGCCGGTGTCCCGGCACACCGGGTCCACCTGTCGATGGAACGCAACATGCACTGCGGCATCGGCCACTGCGGCCGCTGCCAGCTCGGCCCGATGCTGCTCTGCCTGCACGGCCCGGTCTGCGACTACGGCCGGCTAAGCCCGCTCCTCACGATCCGGGAGCTGTAGATGACCACAAGTCCGCCGGCCACCAGTACACAGGCCCCGCCCCGGCCCACGCTCGCCGTCTGGAAGTTCGCCTCCTGCGACGGCTGCCAGCTGACCCTGCTCGACTGCGAGGACGAGCTGCTCTCACTCGCCGACGCCCTCGACATCGCGGTCTTCGCCGAGGCTTCCAGCGCGGTCGTCGCCGGGCCGTACGACCTGTCCCTGGTCGAGGGTTCGGTCAGCACCCCGGAGGATGCCGAGCGGATCCAGCAGATCCGGGCCGCGTCCCGGCGGCTGGTCACGATCGGCGCCTGCGCGACGGCCGGTGGCGTGCAGGCGCTGCGCGACTTCGCCGACGTGGACGACTTCCTCGCCGCCGTCTACGCCACCCCCGACTACATCTCGACGCTGGCCACGTCCACGCCGATCTCCGCGCACGTCCGGGTCGACTTCGAGCTGCGTGGCTGCCCGATCGACCGCGGCCAGCTGCTCGAGGTGATCAGCGCCTTCCTCGCCCGCCGCCGCCCGACGATCTCGTCGGCGTCGGTCTGCACGGAGTGCAAGCGCCGCGGGAACGTGTGCGTCCTGGTTGCCCACGGCACGCCCTGCCTGGGGCCGGTCACCCACGCCGGCTGCGGCGCGCTCTGCCCGTCGTACAACCGCGGCTGTTACGGCTGCTTCGGCCCGATGGAGAGCCCGAACACCACCTCGCTGATCCGCCAGCTGCGCGTCCTGCGGATGAGCGACGTGGACATCGACCGGGTCTTCCACACCTTCAACGCCGCCGCTCCGGCGTTCCGCGACGCGGGTGGCCAGCCGTGACCACGTTCGATCCGCCGGCCGCCCCGGGCACCCCGGCCGTGCCCACACCCAGGACCACGACGATCGAGCCGCCGCCGCTGACCCGGGTGGAGGGCGAGGGCCGGCTCGTGATCCAAATCCGGGACGGGCGGGTGGAGCAGGCCCGTCTGCGGATCTTCGAGCCACCGCGGTTCTTCGAGGCCCTGCTCCGCGGCCGGGCGTTCACCGAGCCACCGGACATCACATCCCGCATCTGCGGGATCTGCCCCGTCGCCTACCAGATGAGCGCGCTGGCGGCGATCGAGCAGATCTGCGCGGTCGAGGTTGCCGGCCCGCTGGCGGACCTGCGCCGCCTGGTCTACTGCGGCGAGTGGATCGAAAGCCACGCGCTGCACGTCTTCCTCCTGCACCTGCCCGACTTCCTCGGGGCCAACAGCGCGCTGGAGCTGGCCAGCACCCACCGGCGGCACGTGGAGCGGGGCCTGGCCCTCAAGAAGGCCGGGAACGAGCTCATCCGCGTCATCGCCGGCCGCCCGATCCACCCGATCAACGCCCGCGTCGGCGGCTGGTACCGCGCGCCGCGCCGCGCCGAGCTCACCGCCCTGCGGCCGGCCCTGGAACAGGCCCGCGAGATCGCCCACGAGACCGCGCTGTTCGCCGCGACGCTCGACTATCCGGACGACCACCTCGACGCGCCGTTCCTCGCGCTGCGTGCGCCCGGCACCTACGCGATCGAGCGCGGCCGCGTCGCCGCCACCACCGGCCTCGACATCCCTCCCGGCGAGTTCGGCGAGCACGTCAGGGAGTACCAGGTGCCCTGGTCGAACGCCCTGCACGCGTCCCTCTCCGACGGCCATCGCCCCGCCAGCGGCGACGATGCCGGGACGGCGGGGGCCGACGCCGGCTCGCCCGATGGCACATCCTATCTGTGTGGGCCGCTGGCGCGGTTCGCGCTGAACGCCGCCTGGCTGGCCCCGGCCGCCAGCGAGACCGCCGCCGCGGCCGGCCTGCGCGCGCCGGAGCGCAACCCGTTCCGCAGCATCCTGGTCCGCTGCGTGGAGATGGTGTACGCCGCCGACGAGGCCATCCGGATCATCGACCGCTACGAGGAACCAGACGAACCGGCACTACCCGTCGAGCCCCGCGCCGGCACCGGGCACGGCGCGACCGAGGCTCCCCGCGGGCTGCTCTACCACCGGTACACCACCGATGCCGCCGGCACGATCCTCGACGCCCGGATCGTGCCGCCCACCTCGCAGAACCAGCGCGCCATCGAGGAAGACCTACGCGGGGTCGTCGAGCGCCACCTCGGGCTGCCGGAGCCCGACCTCACCGCGCTGTGCGAGCGGACGATCCGCAACTACGACCCCTGCATCTCATGTGCTACGCACTTCCTGACTCTGGACATCACCCGCGCCTGACGGTCGTCGGCGTCGGCAACCCCTACCGGGGCGACGACGCCGCCGGCCTGCTGGTCGTCCGGGAACTGGCCGCCGCCGGCCGCTGCCCGCTCGGAACCGAGATCGTCGAGTACCCCGGCGAGCCGACCGGCCTGCTCTCCGTCTGGGCGGACGCGGGCGCCGCCTGGCTCGTCGACGCGGCGATCTTCGACGCCCCACCCGGCACCGTGCACCGCGCGGTCATCACCGAGGACACCCGGGAGGACCTCGACAAGCTCCTGCCACCGGGCCTGCGCGCCTCGTCCACCCACGCGCTCGGCGTTGCCGACGCCCTGCGGCTCGCGAGCACGTTGTCCCAGCTCCCGCCCCGCCTGGTGATCTACGCAATCCGCGCCGCCGACCTCACCACCGGCGCCGCCATCAGCCCACCGGTGGCCGCGGCGGTGCGCGAGGTCGTCCCGCTGATCGAGTCCGAGCTCCGCGAGCACGCGCGGCCGAACTCCCCCCGGGCCTGACAGCGGTGCTGGCGGCTCCCACGCGGCTGGGCAGGCGCGCGCACAGCCGACCGGTAAGGGAGGCAGGTGGGGGAGCGGCG